>JAUCPW010000062.1 GCA_030373045.1 Candidatus Fermentibacter sp. | reverse complement strand
GCGTCAGATGTGTATAAGAGACAGCCTCCGGGCCCGCCCCCCGCATTTGTCCTGCCGCACTCCGCTGGATATCGTACTCATCCGGAAGGCAGGAGGAGCGATGAGACCCGAGACGCAGGAAGTCATGGTGGTTTCGCGGTCCGCCACAAGAGATCCAAACGGATGCCGAAGGACAGGTGGGGCATGAGACCCGTTACGCCGGAAGTCACCGTCGACGCAATCATCGAGCTCCCGGGAGACCGGATAGTCCTTGTCGAACGGAGGTTCTTCCCGGAAGGCTGGGCACTTCCGGGGGGATTCGTCGACCCTGGCGAGAGCCTTGCCCGGGCCGTGCGCAGGGAGGCACTGGAGGAGACCTCGCTCGATGTGGAGGTGCTCTCTCTCTTTCACGTCTATTCGCGCCCCTGGAGAGATCCCAGGGGGGACACGGTCACGGCCGTGTATCACTGCCGCGCCGCAGGCGAGCCGCTCGGAGCCGACGACGCGAAGCAGGCCCGTGCGTTCGGGCCGGACGAGATCCCGTACGGCTCGATGGCGTTCGACCATGCCGGGATCCTGAGGCAGTTCTTCGAGTGGAGGGTGACGGGCGCGAAACCGTCAGTAGAGGAATAGCGCGATGCGGAGAGGCCCGGGACGGAAGCCCGGGCCTCTCTGGGATCGAATGCACGTACCGCTGTTCAGATCCGGGTTCAGGCCGCTACAGGACCCTGAACTCGATCCTCCTGTTCTGCGCCTTGCCCTCGGGAGTCGTGTTCGGCGCCACAGGGCTGCTCTCTCCGTATCCGATCGTGCTGAGGTAGGAAGCCCCCACCCCGCGGCTGACGAGGTATGTCTTCACGGAAGCGGCCCTGCGCTCGCTCAGGGACTGGTTCAGGGATTCGCTGCCGTCGGAGTCGGTGTGGCCGCAGACCTGCACGCTGACGCCCTGGTTGGCGATGAGCAGCTCGGCTATCTCGTTCAGGACGGGATAGGATTCGGCCTTCAGCGTGGCGCTTCCGGAATCGAAGTAGATGTTGGCGAATGTGAGCACCTGGCCGCTCTCGAGAGCCTTGCCGAGAGCGAAGGAGGCGGACACTGCGCCGTTCTCGGGCACGATCACGGTCTGGGTCTCGGCTATGTACCCGGGTGCCTCGGCCTTGACCACCCGCGAACCGGAGGGGGCCGTGAGGGTGAACGTGCCGTCCGGTCCGGCGGTAGCCGCAGTGCCGGAGGAAGTCTCGGTCACGGTCGCGGAAATGGCGGCCCTCGTGGCTTCGTCGGTCACCACCCCCGTGACGGTGCCGGTCGACTGGGCAGCCTCGGCGGGTGCGAGGTCGAAGTCCGCCGATGCCGTGCCGTCGCGCTCTACCCGTACCGAAGCCTGTCCGCTCGTGAAGCCCGCGGCCTCGGCCACGACGGGGACGTCACCCGCAGGGACTACCGCCGTGTACGCTCCCGTGGCCGGATCGGACTGCACCGGGGAGGCCGTGACTCCGGGGAAGGACACGGTGGCGGAGAGCGGATCGCCGGTGGAGGCGTCGCGCACCGTGCCGGTGATGGTTCCCGATCCGCCGCCGGTCTCGATGAGTGCCAGATCGTATCCGAGGCAGAGCATCACGCCGAAGTCTCCCGGCAGGCCCTGCGGGATGGGCATCGCGTTGACCGTGTCCTGCGAGGCCTCGTCCCTGTCGTAGCTGGAGAAGCCCATCCTGCCCATCAGGTCCATCCAGGCGCCGGAGGAGCTCTCGGTGATCCTCATGCCGAGGTCGGCCCACATGGGCATGGAGTACCCGGGGTCGGACGAGCGCCCCGGGAACATCCTCCCGGAGACGCTCAGGAAGAAGACTGCCAGAGGAGTGGGAGCCTCGCCCCCGATCGAGAAGTCGATCGACATGTCGGACTGGGTGATCTCCTCGTCATCGACCGTGGTCTTCTGCGACCACATCGTCACTCCCGCATTCGCATGGCCGGTGACGTACCTGGACTCCGCGGTGAAGGCTCCCGTGAGGCTGTAGCAGATCCCGCCCGTACCTATATAGGGCCTTCTGACCTGCGTCATCAGATCGTACTCGTTCCAGTAGCCGTCATAGTCGGCGCAGGTGTCGGGGAAGGCCTCCCCGAAAGGCACGCTGACGTGTACGATCCCTGCGGCGGTCATGTCCTCGCGGACGGGATACGAGTACTTCCCCGAGACGACCGCCTCCGAGAACCCCCAGGCGATGTCGGAGAAACCGACATGTTCACCCCTGGGGAAGACCTGGTCGTACTCGAAGCCCGAGAGCTGGGAGTTGATGATGACCGCCGCCTCGATCCTGTCGGTGATGCCGTAGCCGATCTGGATGCTCGCATCCAGATAGTGCTCGGTGTCCTCGACGGCGAGCAGCGTGTCGACGCTCGGCACCAGGGGAGGGGAGAACTGGAGCGTGTCGGAGACCCCCGCCGACTGGTACAGGAGCCAGGTGGAAGCCGAACCCGTGCCCGCGGCGGTGGCGCGGGCATCGATTGTCGAAGGCAGCCCCCGGAGTCCGAAGAGGCCGGGAACCGCCCATGCCGGTGCCGATGCTGCCAGGCACAGTGCTGCCAGTGCCATGAACGCGCTGGATCTGGTTGACTTCATCTACCCGCCAAGAGCAGGGGCGGCCCGGGTGGGCCGCCCCGCTGGAACGTGACGTTCTCAGTTCACGGAGAGGACCGTGAACTCGATTCTCCTGTTCTGGGCCTTGTTGGCAGCGGAGGTGTTCGGGACGACCGGCGAGGACTCGCCGTAGCCGATCGTGGAGAGCCGCCTGGCCGCCACTCCGTGGTTGACCAGGTAGGTGAACACGGCTTCGGCCCTCTGCTCGCTGAGTGTCTGGTTGTAGGCCTCGCTGCCGTCGGAGTCGGTATGCCCGGCGATGCGGACGGTGGCCTCTGAGTTCTCGAGCAGGGTCTCGACCACTCCGTCGAGGACCGCGTAGGACTCGGGCTTCAGGGTCGCGCTTCCGGAGTCGAAGTAGATGTTGTTGAAGCTGAGGACCTGGCCCTGGACCAGGGCCGGCCTGAGCTCGAGGTTCACGACGACGGTCTGGTCGGCGGGAACCACCACCGGCTGGGACCTGGGCAGGAAGTCGGCCGCCTCGCCCTTGAGGGTCCAGGTACCGGCCGGGACTTCCATCTGGTACACGCCGTCGGGACCGGAGGTGACGGAGATCGGCGCGGGGCCGTCGGTGATGGACACCGTACCCATGAGCGGGGACCCGTCCTCGCTGGACGTCAGGGTGCCGGTGACGATGCCGCCGGCGGGCGTCGGGATGAGGGCGAAGTCCTTCACCACGGACTGGCCGGCTTCGATGATGACCGTGGCGGAGCCGGGCATGTAGCCGGGCGCGGTGACGGACATCGCCGTGCTGCCGCCCGGGACCATGACGGTGTAGAAGCCGGTCGCAGGATCGGTCGCCACCATCGCGACGGTGGAGCCGGGGAAGGTGATCTCGGCGGGAAGGGCCGAGCCGTCGACCGAGCTGGTGACCATGCCGGAGATCCTGCCCTCCGTGGGAGGCGTGGACTCGCGGATGAGGTCGCTGGAGAAGGCCAGGTCGAAGCCGATGCCCCAGTCGTTGGCCGAGCCGAACGGCAGGGGAGTGAGCTCCTCGCGCTGCTCGTCGGTCACGGGGCCGCTCTGGTAGAGGTCATGGCCGAGATCGCTGAGGTTGCGGTCGAAGTCGGTCATGCCGAGGTCGAACGTGACGTCGAGGAACGCTCCGCTCGTCGTTATGAAGCGGATGCCGGGAGTCAGGTAGGCCGTGCTGTTCTGGCCCTCCCTGTCGAGGCACTCCTGCAGCGAGTACTCGACGAACAGGACAGCGAACCTGGTCGGGAACTCGATGCCCGCGCCGGCCTGGAGGACGTTGTCCTCGACGTTCAGATGCACGGACGTGGAGTCCGAGAAGGTGTAGCCGGTGGAGTCCATGTCGACCCTGAAGTCGATCATGTCGAAGGACTGCTTGTAGTGTGCCCAGCCGGCGTTCATGTGGAGCCTGATGGGGCTGCTGGCCCAGATCTCGGCCATGTCGAAGGACACCAGGCCCCCCACGCCGAACGACGTGTGGCCCGTGGAGAGCGTGGGCCTGCGGGTGTCGTACATCGGCATGTCATCGAACCACAGTCCGCAGTAGTCCTCGGACATCGTGGTCTTGTTGGTCGAGGGGGCGAAGCTCCACCAGTTCTGCAGGCCGAGCCACATCACGTGGTTCGAGGGCGTCGGGGTGAAGCCCAGCTTGAGCCCGACCATCGCGTCGCCCAGGCCGTCGGCTCCGTCCCAGCGGCCCGTGAGGAACCCGCGGGGCTGGGTCATGTCCCTCTCGTACTGGTTGACGATGTAGGAAAGCCTGGCTCCGAGTTCCATGAAGTCGGTCAGGCCGTATCCGACCACGAAGTAGCCGTCGCCGTAGTGCTCGGTGTCGGAAATGTCGAGCGTGTCATGATAGACCGGGCCGAAGGAGTGGAACGGCATGCCGTCGATCTCGTTCGTGCTGGCCCAGTAGCGGCCCATCAGCCCGAACATGATCTCGCCCTCTCCGACGGGGCGTGCGTCGACGATCCTGTTGATGCCGCGGAAGCCCATCAAGGATGGCATTGCAACCGCCACCTGGGCTGACACCAGCAGGATCACCGCTGCCAGAACCATCGCTCGTTTCAATTGACCCCTCCTTTTCCGGGTTGGACGCACTTGCGTATATAAAGAACTCAAAGGGACGCCGTTGTCAATATGACTAAGGTATTGGAAGGATACCAATTGGCTGTCATCAGGATAGTCGTGAGGGGCCTTGTCCAGGGGGTGGGGTTCCGCTGGTGGGTCATGCGGACCGCCAGGGATCTGGGAGTGGACGGCTGGGTGGCCAACAATCCCGACGGCTCCGTGGAAATCGCCGCCTCCGGCTCCGGTGACTCGGTCGCCCGGCTGGTGGATCTCTGCCGCACGGGGCCTGCCGGTGCGGTGGTCGATTCGGTGGATTCTCATGCCCATCCGGGAGCTGTGGGGCCGGGATTCAGGATCGCAGGGAGATAGAGGCCCGCCGTTCCCCGGGGATGACGGGACGAGAAACGGTTCCGACAACGCACAGGAGGTTCCCATGAATCTTCGCAGCATCCCGCTGCTCGGAGCCGCGCCCCGTGCGGCGCTGCTCGCAGCCCTGGCCTGCGCTTTCACAGCCGGCCGGGCCTCGGGCTGGGACGTACTGTACTACCAGAACCTGTCCGCCGTGCTGCCCTCGATGGCCAGCGACGGAGACGTGGGAATCGGGTTCTTCAGCGCGGGCAGCAGATGGGTCACCGATTCCACGGGCGGTTCGGTGGAGGAGGATCTCGGGACTTCCCTCTCCGTGCTCAGAGTGGCGGCATCCGGCAGGTACGGACTCACGAACAGCCACACTGTGAGCATCCTCATCCCGGCCTTCATCCAGGTCTCCGGCGCCGCCGACACGTCGGGCGCCGGCATCACCGATCCCTGGATCACGCTCGACGGCTGGATCGAGAGGGATCCCATGGTCATCGGCCGCCTCGGCATCAGGATCCCCCTGAAGGGCTACCTGGAATCGGGCGACTATTCCGAGAGCGACCCGCATCTGGCGTTCGACGGCGCCGTCACCGTGGAGACCCCGGTTTCCGGGCCCGGTGTGCTCTTCAGGGGTACCGGCGGCCTGCGGTACAGCCTCTCCGCCTGGAGCGCGGACCCCACCTTCCCGCGCGACTCGTGCGACACGCGTCCACCGATAGAGTTCAGGACCACCGACTTCCTCGTCTTTGCCGCGAATCCCGAACTGGATGTCCGGATCGGTGGCGAGTTCTCCGCCCGGGGCGACGTCGAAGCCGACTACGGCGACGGCTGGGAGAAGCTCGAAGACACCGCCACCAGCACACTCGACCTCAGGGCCGGCTTCGATCTCGGAGGTGAATCCACCTCCTTCACCGGCGACATCTACTACAGGCTGTCGGGCAAGAATGCCTACAAGGAGTGGGGGATAGCGGTCACGGGGCTCGGACTCGACTTCACCGACCTCTTCGGCACGGGGGGCTCGGGCCGTTGAGGCGCCTGCCGAAGGCCGCGGCCCCGGCCGTACTCGCGGCCGTCCTGGTCCTCACGGCGCTCCCCGGCAGTCCCGGCAGCGGAATACGCGACACCGCGTCGAGTTATCTGTCCTCACTGGGGCGGGGGGAACCGGCGGACGCACGCTCCATGCTGGCCGACAGCCTCGCCGGTCTCGTCCCCGAGGCCGCCCTCGGCCGCATGGACCCCTGGGAGGGCGGCGCGGGAGGGGGCAGCATAGGCAGGCTCGGCCCCAGGGGCTGGCCTCTCGAGATACCCTCCGGAGAGGGCGGCGGCAGGATTCTCTGGTTCAGGAACCATGACGGAGAGTGGCGCATCACCGGCGATACAAGGATCGACGCGCTGATGGGCTCCGCCTCCGTGGTCTGCATGGATTACGCCCTCTCGACCGTGGTGCCCGCGGCGGCGGCGGGAGCCGATGTCTCCGGCATGGCCTGCCCGTTCACCGGAGCCGCCTACACCGTCGCGGACGGCAGGCTGGTCTGCCCGGCCGGGCATCTCGGCGCGGGTATCGTCCTCGAAGGCGACGAATGCGGCGCCAGGAGGGCCGAAGTGGCCGCAATGGTGGGCGACTGGGTGGCCCGGGGGAACCCGTTCCCCGGCGACCTGAGGGAGATCTGGGAGTCGAGCGGTGGGGAGATCGGACTCCCCGGCGGCTACAGGTGCCCGGTCGACGGGTATTCCTTCTACTCGCTGCAGGATTCGGGAATCTGGTGTCCATACCACGAAGAGCTCACAACGGTGGAGGTTCCCTGATGCCGTTCAGGAGGAAGCGTCCGGAACCGGCGGAACCCGCGGCGAACGAGGCCCCCTCGGAACGGCTCATCGCCGACCGCGGGGCGTTCCTCTCCTTCTGCGAAAGGCTCGGCGAATCCAGCACCATCGCCGTGGACACCGAGTTCCACAGCGAGCGAAGGTTCTGGCCGGAGCTCTTCCTCGTCCAGATAGCGGACAAGGACGGTCCCTGGGCGGTGGACCCGCTCGCCGTGGGCGACCTGGCCCCGCTCGAACCGGTCTTCGCCGATCCTTCGATAACGAAGGTGATGCATTCCGCCAGGAACGACATCGCCATCCTGAGGCGGACCCTCCCGAGGGGACGGCTCGCCAACGTGTTCGACACGCAGGTCGCCGCAGCCTTCCTCGGCTACGGCGAACAGTGCAGCCTGCACAACCTCCTGCAGGACGTCTGCGGGATCAAGTCGCGGAAGGCATTCTGCCTGAGCGACTGGTCCCGGAGGCCCCTCGCGGAGGAGCAGCTCGACTACGCCCTTGATGACGTCAGGTTCCTCCTGGATCTGCATGCCCGCCTCGACTCCGAGCTGGCGCGGAAGAACAGGACGGACTGGTACAGGCTCGAAGCGGAGGAGCTCGTAAGGCCCGAGACCTACGAGGTGTCGCTTCCCGATATCTTCCGGAGGGCCAGGTCGTCGGGGAAGATCAAGCGGTCGAACCTGCCGGTGCTGTGGCGCCTGGTGGGATGGCGCGAGATGCGCGCCCGCGACCTCGACAGGCCCAGGCAGCACATCGCGTCGGACTCGCTGCTCGCGAGGCTCGCAGTCATGTCACCGGGCTCCATGGACTCACTGGACAGGCTCCGGGGCCTGCCCTCCGGCTTCGCCGGGAAATGGGGTGCCGAGATCCTCGAAGTCGTCGGGAAGGCGGTCTCCGATCCGCCGACCGACGTGCCGGAGATCAGGGTCCAGAGGCCCGACGGCACTGCGTCCGCAAGGGCCGACATCCTGAGGATCTATGTCAAGCAGAAGGCGAGCCAGCTCCGCATAGCTCCCTCGCTGCTCATGCCGAGGGACCTCCTGGACAGGCTGTCCTCGTCGAAGCCCGGGGAGGATGCAGCCGATCCGGGGGACGACGGGCTTGGAGGCTGGAGGATGGAAGTCCTGGGCAGCGAGGTGTTCGACCTCCTGTCGGGGAGGCTGGCCCTGGCGCTCAATCCGGCCAGGGCGGGCGGTCTCAGATTCGTAAGGACCCAGGTGCCGCGGGAACGGACCAGATCCGCCCCGCGCCGGGAGGGAGAGGGATGAGGAGGCTGGCCGTTGTTCTGGCGGTTCTCCTGCTGGCGGCCACGGGCTGCGGCAGGCGTATCGGGACTGATACGGAGTTCGACGGCGAGATCACCAGACAGGACGACTCCGTCGAGGATCTCTTCGACGATGCCGAGATGCTGCTCCTCGCAGAGGGCAGGCCCATCGACGGGGGCTCCCCCTGCGCCGAGTTCGGGCTCGCTCCCGGCAGGAACATCGTCATCGAGGTGACGAGCCGCGACTTCGACCCAGTAGCTGTGGCGTTCGACCGCGATGGCGCCGTGATCGCCGTGGGAGACGACTGGGACGACGAGACCGACTCCAGGCTCGTGCTCGGTGACATCCCCCGCGGAGCGAAGCTGGCGGTCTTCGCCCTGGACGGTTCCGGCGGCGAATACGAACTGGTGTCGACCGAGGCCTCGGAGGCCGACATCGAGGAGTTCGCGGCCTGCACGGACCTGTCCCTCGGCACCCTCAAGGGCGACCTGATAGAGGACAAGGACGACGAACCGGCGGATGACCTTCTCAGCGACGAGCTGGACGCCTTCCTGTACGTCGACGGCTACAACTCGGCGAGGATCCACCCCTTCGACGTGGACGCCGAGCAGCTCGTCTCCCTGGTGCTCGAGTCGCAGGACTTCGACCCCGTGCTGGCACTGGTCGAGATCGACGGTGACGAGTACGACTACGTGATCCACAACGACGACTACTCGGGCAGCCTCTCCTCCCGGATCGACCAGGTCCTCGAGCCCGGCAGGTACGCTGCAGTCATCATCCCCTATGCCAGCGGCACGGAGGGGTCCTACACCCTTTCCCTGGAATGCTACGAGATGGGTTCGATGGAGCCCGCGATCACCGACGTCGAAGGGCCGGGGATCACGGCAACCGCCGGCGTGGCGGCTGGAAGCAATCTCGCGATCACGATCTGGCCGGGCATTTCCACCGAGAAGCCCTACGACGTGCTGATCACGGCCGCGACTCCCTGCGCCTTCTTCGGCTTCACGATCGACCCCGGAGAGGCCGGGCTCTACGACCTTTCGGCCACGTCGGGCGATCTGGACACCTATCTGTGTCTTCTCTCCATGGAAGGCGGCTTCGTCTCCTGCGTCGGGAGCAACGACGACTTCAGCGGCTCCGACGCCGGCCTGACGAAGATGCTGTCACCGGGCGAGTATGTGGCGATCGTGACGAGCTATTCCGGCACGGAGGAGGGAGAGGTCGGGTTCCGCTACGAGACCGCGGACACCCAGCCCGCGCTGCTGACCCCGGGCAGGCCCGTCGATGCCGAGCTGGGCTGGGCATCGCCCGAGCTCTACTACAACCTCGAGATCATGGCTGGGAGCATCTACCTCGTCAGCGCGAGCAGCGACGCCATCGATCCCTGGGTGGAGGCCGTCCTGCCCGACGGCACCATCCTCAGCGACGACGACAGCGGCGGCTATCCGAATGCTCTCCTGAGGCTCGACCCCACGCCGGCGCAGTCCGGCACCGCCCTGATCACGGTGAAGGACTACTCCGGCGGCGCCACGGGCGCCCTCAGGATCGAAGTCACGCAGCAGAGGCGCTCCGAGAGCGAGATCTTCGCGCTCTACGACTGATCCGGACGGGCCGTGCAGAAAGGGAAGGGGCGGCCGCTGGCCGCCCCTCGCCGTCTCAGCAGCCCTGGATCAGCCCTATCTCAGCTCCAGGCGGAACACGCGCCCGTAGGTTTCCGGGTTCGCGTCGAAGGCCAGGAAGCCATCCCCGCCCGAAACCACGCTCCAGTATTCAGTGCTGCCCGGGTAGTCGACCGTGACGGTGTACTGAAGGGTTCCGGCGGTGTCGAACACGTCATAGACTGCGTCCGTGACCCAGCCGCGCCTCACCCAGACGTTGCCGTCCGAGTCCGTAAGGAGCCCGGAAATGGCTGACCTCATGGGATCGGGCTCCCACGAGATCATCTCGGGAGGAGTGCCGGATGCGGCCATCCTCTCCTCGATGAAGGCCTTCTCGTCGGCCATCTCCTCCTCGGTCTTGGGCACAGGCTCGTAGGGTTCGCGGATGGACAGGAAGACCGTCCCGTCGGGCTCGTAGCCCTCCACCAGGTACTCGTCGGCGGACATCGGGGCCCTGAACACCCTCCCGTCGGGCGTGGTGGCGAACGAGAACACCGAGGACATGGTGGAAGCCAGGTCTGTCGGGTCGAAGGGCCCCATCTCGCTGTGGTAGACCACGGCAGGCTCGATGGAGGATCCCTCCCAGCGGGCCAGCGTGAAGCCCATGAACATGCCCTGGTCGTTCTGTTCGAAATCGGGCTTGAGGCCCACGATCGCTGCCGAATCGAGCGCCGAGATCTGGATCGGCACGGTCGGGAAGAAGCCCGATATCTCGCCCGACGGGGCTCCCGTGGAGTCGAAGACCATGATCTTGGCGGCCATGGCGTCGGCCACGGCCATGCTGCCGTCGCTGCGCCTGAAGGCGAAGGCGGAAGGCATGAGGAACTCGCCCGGGCCGCTCCCCTGGCGGCCGACCGATCTCAGATAGGTTCCCTCCCGGTCGTAGAACAGGACCGAGCACTTCTTGAGGTCCAGCACGGCTATCTCGCCCGAAGGGGTCCACGCGACCCCTGCGATCTGGCCGAAGACGTAGGCGCTGTCGCCGAGTTCGATTCCGATGCTGTCCGTTACAGCGAGAGTCCTCTGCGGGACTCCCTCCGCCCAGTCGGGGACGGTGTCGGCCGGCTTCTCTCCGCATCCGGCGGCCAGGACTAGCGCCAGCGCCGCTGCGGGTGCGGATACGGAGGCTCTCCTAAAAATCACGCCGATCCTCCTAGATGTTGAAGTACAGGAAATGTTCGAGCGGATGGGGATTGCCGCGGAGCAGCAATGTCTCTTCGCGCTTGGCGTCGATGTATGCATCGATGAGGTCGGGCTCGAAGACTCCGCCCTCCTCCAGGAACGACCTGTCCGTCTCGAGGCTGTCGAGGGCCTCGTCGAGGCTCTCGGGCAGCACTTCGAGCCCCGAGGTGTCGTATCCCGGGGCGAAGACGTTCGCGTCGATGGGGCCGAAGCCCATCTCCTCGGGGACCATGTCCTTCCTGATGCCGTCTAGCGCCGCCATGAGGATCGAAGCCATGCACAGATACGGATTCCCCGAGCCGTCGGGCACCCTGTACTCGAACCTCATCGACTCGGGTGTCCTCGCGTACGCCGGAACGCGCACCGCCGCGCTCCTGTTCGCACCCGAGAAGAACCTGTAGACGGGGGCCTCCTGGTTGGGCACCAGCCTGTGGTAGCTGTTGATGGAGGGGTTGGTGAAGGCGCAGAGAGCGCGCGCGTGGTGGAGGATGCCGGCGATCGCGCTGCGGGCGGTCTCGCTCAGGTGGCAGTAGCCCTCCTCGCAGAAGAACACCCTCTCCTCGCCGTTGAGGAAGTAGAGGTGGAAGTGCATGCCGTTGCCCGGTTCGCCCTTCATGGGCTTGGGCATGAACGTGGCCGCCAGGTTGTGCCTGAGCGCGACGTTCCTGACGATGTGCTTGGTGATCATCACGTTGTCGGCCGAGCTGAGGAACGGCGCGAACGCCACCTCGATCTCCACCTGCCCCATCCTGCCGACCTCGTGGTGATGGTACTTCACCTGGATGCCCGCAGCCTGGAGCAGGGAGACCATTTCGGCCCTCGCGTCGTGGAGGCTGTCGACCGGGAACATCCTGTGGTAGGCGCTCTCGGTCTGGTGGAAGAGCCCCAGCGACTCGGGCGAGGCCGAATTCCTGTGGTTCTCCAGGCTCGCGAACTCGTATCCGGTCCTGCACGGCTCGTTCCAGATGCAGGCCCTGTCGAACAGGTAGAACTCGAACTCGGGCGCCCAGAAGCTCTCGGTAGCGAGCCCGGACTCCCGCAGGAGGTCCTGCGCCTTCCTGGCCACGCCCCTGGGATCGCGGGAGAACGGCTGCCCCGTGTCGGGATGGAGGATGTCGGCTATCAGGCACAGGGTAGAGTGCTTCGTGAAGGGGTCGTCGAAGACCCTCCTGGGATCGGGCACCAGGGCCAGATCGCCGGCCTCCGTCGGGGTCATGGCCGAGAGGGTGGATCCGTCGAAGCCCACGCCCTTCGTGAAGAGCTCGGGCTTTATGCTCCTGGCCGGGAGGGTTACGTGCCGCCAGCAACCCAGCACGTCGGAGAACCTGATGTCCACCTCTTCGTACTCGCTCTCGGCGAGCTTCCTGAGGAGTGCCTGCACTACGCCCGATGCTGTCAACTTACCGGACCTCCGTGTTGTCTGGCGAGCCTTTCGAGCTCCTCCGATATCCTGACGCGGACCTCGCCCGGGCTCACCGTCCCGGGGAGTCTCCGGCCCCCCTCGAACAGTATGACCCCGGCGGGGCTCCCGATTACGGCGAAATCAGCGTCCCGGGCCTCCCCGGGACCGTTGACCTCGCATCCCATAACAGCTACCGTGAACGAACCGCGCATCCCCCTGAGCATCCCGGAAACCTCCTCCGCAAGCCCCGCCACGTCTATCCGCGTTCTGGCGCAGGTGGGGCAGCTCACCAGCCTGGGGTGGATGCTCCCCAGCCCGAGCGAGGAGAGGATCTCCCATGCCACGAAGGGCTCGTCCTCGGGAGGGCCGGACAGAGAGACCCTGATCGTGTCGCCTATTCCCCTCGCCAGCAGGAGGGCCATGGCCACCGAGCTCCTGACCGCCCCCCCGAGGGAGGGTCCGGCTTCGGTCACACCGAGGTGGAGGGGCCTGTCGCACTCCCTGGCCGCCCGCATGTTGGCCTCCACCGTCGTCATCGGGTCGCTCGCCTTGAGCGAGATGACGGTGTCGGTGAAGCCGGTTTCGTCGAGCATCCGGAGATGGCGCTCGGCCGCGGCCCAGAGCGCGTCCGCCCCGGTGCCGAACTTCTCCCTGAGATCTCCCGGGATGCTCCCGGAATTGATGCCGATCCGGATCGGGATGCCTTTCGAAGCAGCCTTCTCGGCCACGGCCCGGACATCCGCGGGCCTGCGGATGTTGCCCGGGTTGATGCGCAGCTTGGAGACCCCGGCATCGACCGCAGCGATCGCCAGATCGTGCCGGAAGTGGATGTCCGCCACAAGCGGGACGCAGCTCTCCGCGGCTATCGAACGGAGGGCGGAGGCGGATGCGTCGTCGGGGACCGAGACCCTGACTATCTGGGCTCCGGCTCTCGCCAGCGCCCCTATCTGTGCGATGGTGGCACGGGCGTCGGAAGTGGGCGTGTTCGTCATGGACTGGACGGACACGGGGGCACCGCCGCCGATCGCCACTCCGCCGACCGATACCGCCCGTGACCTTCTCCTGCGGATCCTCATGTCCTCCTCGCGGCAACCCAGCGCGGCCTGCCGGAAAGGTCGGCCCCGTGCCTGACGTCTCTCCATTCCCCCATGGACTCGAGCCCCGCGGCCAGTATCGAAGGCTGCGGCCCCGATGCCTCCATGACCATGACCCCTCCGGGCCTCAGCAGCCGGAGGGCCTCCCCGGAGAATCTCCGTATCAGGTCCATGCCGTCGGGGCCTCCGTCGAGGGAGACGGCCGGGTCGTGGACGCGCACCTCGGGCTCGAGGGTCGGAATCACTCCGGATGCTATGTATGGGAGATTGGCAGCGATGCCGTCAAATCCCCTCCCGAACGCACCGCCCAGGTCGCACCTCACGAGGGCCGTGTTCCATGCCCCGTGCAGGGCGCGGTTGCGCGCGGCGAGGCCGAGGGCGGCGGGGGATATGTCGCTCCCGACCACGAGGCATCCCGGGAACTCGAGCGCCAGCGTGACTGCGATCACGCCCGAGCCGGTGCCTGCGTCGAGGAGCCTGGAAGGTTTCGAGTCGAGCATGCCGAGCAGGGCTTCGAGGGTCGACTCGGTGTCCTGCCTCGGCACGAGCGCCTCCGGCCCTGACAGGAATCTGCGTCCCATGAACCAGGCTTCCCCGGTCAGGTGCTGCAGAGGGATCCTGCCGGCCCTGGCCTCCACTAGGGCGAAGTATTCCCCCTCGGGGCCGGGATCCAGAGACATTCGTGACGACATGTGGAGGGCGTGCCTGGGAAGGCCGAGCACGTGCATCAGGAGGAGCTCCGCGTCGATCCCTGGATCGGGGCACCCGGAAGACCCCAGGGCCCTGGAGGCGGCCGCCAGGGCTTCCCGGACCGTCACCCTCCCTGCGATCCGCCGGTGGCGCGTTCCGCGAGGAGCCTGTCCTGCTCGGCCGAGACCAGGGCGTCCACGATCCCGTCGAGGTCGCCCGTCATGACCTGCTCGAGGCTGTGCACCGTCAGGTGTATCCTGTGGTCGGTGACCCTGGACTGGGGGAAGTTGTAGGTGCGGATCTTGGCGCTCCTGTCGCCGGAGCCCACCATGGAGCGCCTGGCGGAGGCACGCTCCGATTCCGCCTCCTCCTGCTTCAGCGCGAGGAGCCGGGAGGAGAGGACCTTCATGGCCTTGGCCTTGTTCTTGTGCTGGCTCTTCTCGTCCTGGCAGGTGACGACGAGCCCCGTCGGGAGGTGGGTGATCCTCACCGCCGAATCCGTCGTGTTCACGCTCTGGCCGCCCGGGCCGGTGGACCTGTAGACATCGATCTTCAGGTCGTCGGGCCTGATGTCGAGCTCGACCTCCTCGGCCTCGGGAAGGACCGCGACCGTGCAGGCGGAAGTATGGATCCTGCCCTGGGCCTCCGTTTCGGGCACCCTCTGGACCCTGTGGACGCCGGCTTCGTACTTCATACGGGAATACACGCCCTCGCCGGATACCGAGAAGGAGATCTCCTTGAAGCCGCCCTTCTCGGAGGGCCTGCTGCCGAGGACCTCGATCCTCCAGCCCCTGCGCGCGGCATAGCCCGAGTACATCCTGAACACGTCGGCCGCGAAGAGGGCCGCCTCCTCGCCTCCCGTGCCGCCGCGTATCTCCACTATGACGTTCCTGCCCTCGTTCTCGTCCCTCGGGAGGAGCATCCTCTTGAGGGTGTCCTCGAGCGCGGCCCGCTGCGCCCTGACCCCGGGCAGCTCGTCCCTGGCCATCTCGACCAGCTCGGGATCGTCGCCCGAAAGGGCCTCCTCCAGCTCCTCCACCAGCTTCCCGACCGAGGCGAGAGCCTCCAGCGCGTCCCTTATCCTCGACAGGGAGGCACGCTCGGAGGAGAGTGCGCGAATGGACGAGGAGCTGCGCTGCGTCTCCGGGAGGCACAGGAGGTCGTCTATCTCTGCGATCCTTGCGAGGATGCCGGGGAGTTCGTTCATTCCGGCGTCACCAGCCGGACGGAGGGGCCGGGATCCTCGCCGACGGCCAGCTTCAGGGCCGCCACCGCCACCTCGACCTCGGCCGGACCCGCCTTGCGGGTCGTGAACTTCTGGAGCAGAAGGCCGGGCCAGGCAAGCGCCCGCGCGAGCGGGGACCTCTCGAGGTTCCTGTCGACCAGCCGCAGGATCTCGTACGAGATCCCCATCACGAGGGGCAGGAGCGGGAGATGATAGAGAAGCCTCCAGTGGGCTGCGGGATTGCTGCCCGTGGCCAGCGCCACCGTGAAGTCGACGACGGAGTAGAAGGCCACGGCCAGCAGCATGACCAGGAATATGAAGCTCGTGCCGCAGCGCTGGTGCCTGGGATCGGCGAGCCCTGCGGCCCCGGCGAGGTCTTCCGCCCCACCCTCCCAGGCATGGATGGTCTGGTGCTCCGCTCCGTGGAAGACGAACACGCGCCTGATCTCGGGGATCAGGGAGATCGCGGCCACGTAGGCGAAGAAGCCGGCTATGCGGAAGAGCCCTGCCAGCAGGTTGATCCAGAGATGGTTGTCACCGCTGATGAGCATGCCGAGGCGGATGGGGAGCCAGCCGAAGAGGGCCGCCGCCAGGAGGAGGCCCAGGGCGAACGACAGGAACGACCCGTCCCCGCCGCCCTTGCCCTTCTCCTTCGCCGGTTCCGCGATCTCCGCAGACCAGCTCAGGGCGGACATGCCCATGCGCAGCGAGTCGAACAGGGAGGCGGCGCCTCTGAGAACGGGCTTCCGCCAGACCGGGTTCCGCGAGGCGAGGGGTCCGGCGTCCAGGATCCTGCCGGCTATGGAGCCGTCGGGACTGCGCACGGCCACCGCCGCCCTCGTGGAGGAGCGCATCATCACGCCCTCGATCACGGCCTGCCCGCCGGCCTTCTCGAGCCGGCAGGAACCCGCCTGCACCCCGGAGTCGGTCGGCTTGTCGACGCTTTCGGTCATCTGTACCCGGATCCGGCCGGACTCACTGGGAGCCGGGCCTATTTGCCTTCGGAGTCCTTGCGGCCGTACTTCCGGTTGTACTTGTCCACCATCCCGGCGGAGTCGATGAGCTTCTGCCTGCCGGTGTAGAACGGGTGGCAGCTCGAGCAGATGTCGAACTTGACGTCGCCGGACGTGGAGCGCGTGCGGATGGTGTTGCCGCAGGCGCAGGAGAAAGTGGCCTCTTCGTACTTCGGATGGATGTCCTTCTTCACCTCTGCAGCTCCTTGGAAATTCCGGTTCTCCGGACGCGGGGCATCATTGGGACATGCTCGCCATCGCGTCAAGGAACCTCTTGTTGGACTTGTGCTGGGAGATCTGCTTCTTGAGGAGTTCCATGGCCTCCACGGGATTGAGGTCGACCAGGATCTTCCTCATTATCCAGACCTTGCTGAGCGTCTCCTCGTCGAGGAGCAGCTCCTCGCGCCTGGTGCCCGACTTCGTGATGTCGATGGCGGGGAAGACCCTCCGGTCGGCGAGCCTCCTGTCGAGCACTATCTCGCTGTTGCCGGTACCCTTGAACTCCTCGAAGATGACCTCGTCCATCCTGCTGCCGGTGTCCACGAGGGCAGTCCCGACTATCGTCAGGCTGCCGCCCTCCTCGGCCTTCCTGGCTGCGCCGAAGAACCTCTTGGGGCGCTGGAGGGCGTTGGAGTCGACACCGCCGGAGAGGATCTTGCCGGAATGGGGGATCACGGTGTTGTTGGCACGAGCCAGGCGCGTGATGGAGTCGAGCAGGATCACGACGTCGTGGCCGCTCTCGACCATCCTCTTGGCCTTCTCCAGCACTATGTCGGCCACCTGGACGTGGCGCTTGGGGGCCTCGTCGAACGTCGAGCTGATCACTTCGCCCCTGACGTTGCGCTTCATGTCCGTGACCTCTTCGGGCCTCTCGTCGATCAGGAGGACGATGAGCACCACCTCGGGGTGGTTTATGGCTATGCTGTTCGCTATGTGCTGGAGGAGGATGGTCTTGCCCGCCCTCGGCGGGGAGACGATCAGGGCGCGCTGCCCCTTCCCCAGGGGGGTCAGGAGATCCATGATGCGGCCGCTGAACTCCTCCGAGTCGTGCTCGAGGATGAAGCGCTCCTTCGGGTAGTAGGGGGTCAGTTCGTCGAAGTTGCGCCGTGTCCTGGCGAGATCGGGGCTCTTCTGGTTGACCGTCTCGACCCTGAGGAGGGCGAGGTACTTCTCGCCTTCCTTGGGCTGCCTGACCTGGCCAGATATCGTGTCGCCCGTCAGGAGTCCGAACCGCTTTATCTGCGACGGAGAAACGTAGATGTCGTTGGTCCCGGGCAGGTAGTTGGACTCGACGGCCCTGAGGAAGCCGTACCCCTCGGGCAGGGTCTCCAGCACTCCCGTCGCGAACTCGAGCCCGTTCTTCTCGGTCTGGCTCTCGAGCATCATCTGGATGAGATCGCGCTTCCTGGATCCGGCGATACCCTTGATGCCCATGCTCTTGGCGATCGTCTGCAGTTCGACCAGGGTCTTTCCCTCGAGGTCCGAGAGAGAATGACCGTCGAGCGGCTTTTCTACCATTGAGTCCCTCAATCGGTTCGGGTTAATGAGAGATATGGGGGCGAATGCGCCTGCCCAGCGGCCGTATCCGGGAACCGCGTAATGGAACATCCGTATCTGTCAAGCAGTTTCGGATCGACGGATCGGAAAGTGACTAATAAATTAGCTTAGCAACAGGCGGAGTCAAGCCCCTCAGCCCCCGTCGGCGGGATGAGGGGCTGGGAGCGGCAGTGACTTTGCGAAGCAAAGTCGCGAGAGCGACCCAGCCTGCTGCTCGATATCCTTGCGTCTGACCCGCCGTGAACGCCAGCCGGGCGCTCAGCGCCCTGCGGGAGATCCAGTCCGACTCGGCCGGGCTGGGTGAAGGATCCAGCCCCTTGCGGGGCTGTGCGCGGGTCCAGCCCTTTCCCCGGGCTGGGCGAAGGATCAAGCCCCTTGTGAGGCTGTGCTCATGGTCCAGCCCTTTCCCCGGGCTGGGCGGAGGATCCAGCCCCTCGCGGGCTTGCACAGGGTCCAGTCTTGCCTTGGGTCCAGCCCCTTCCTGCGGGGCTGACACGCGCACCCGCAGTTCGCTCATCTCCGCGTCCGCGGAGATGAGCAGGCCTGACAGCTGCCTGCCATATCGAGTTCTATCCGCCCGGCAGGCAGCGAGAAGGCCAGAGCGTACTTCCTCAGAAAGCGCTACCCACCAGTTTCGGCAGGGCCGAAACTGAGCTTCATATCAACCGAAATCGGTGCTGCGGGAGCGACCCAGCCTGATGCTCAACATCCTTGCGTCTGACCAGCCATGAACGCAGGCCGGGCGCTCAGCGCCCCGCGGGAGTCCAGCCCTTTCCGCGGGCTGGCCATGGTCCAGTCCGACTCGGCCGGACTGGGTGAAGGATCAAGCCCCTCGCGGGGCTGTGCTCATGGTCCAGCCCGTTCCCCGGGGCTGGGCGTAGGATCAAGCCCCCTTGCGGGCTTGCACAGGGTCCAGTCTCTCCTTGCGAGACTGGCACGCACTCCCGCAGGTTCTCTCCGCGAACCATGCTGACGTGCTACGCGCCGATTTCGGCTTCGCCGAAATCGGTGGTATACTCCCCCTGTGAATAGGCGCAGCTTCTCCCGGATCGCCGTGCTGTCGGCCGCCATGGCGGCGGCGGCGGCATCCGCACTGGCGTCCCTGCGGTACGAGCCGGGCCCGTGGTCCTGGGCGGCCTCCGCCGTCTGCGCCGCTTCGGCGGCGCTCCTGGCCTCGCGAGGCCACAGGGACGGAAGCGGCGCATCGACCCAGCGGCAGGCATCCGCCGCCGCCCTGGTCTTCACCTCGGTGAGGCTGACCGGAGGCTTCGGCGGGCCCCTGACCCCCCTCTACTTCCTGGTTCTCGCCTGGATGGCGGGGCGTCCCGTCCACGGGCCCGCATTCGAGGCCGGGATCGCCCTGGGACTCATCGAGGGGCTGCTCACCGCCTTCGGGGGCGGTCTGATCACCCCCGATCTCACGGGCAGGCTTTCGGCGGCTGCCGTGCCTCTCGTCGCACTGCCGGTGTCGTCGCTCGTGCTGGAATGGATGGCATCGGGAGGCGGGCGAGCGAAAGGTCCGGGAAGCCGGTCCGGGAGGACGGATCCATGCGGGCAGGATCCTTCTCCCGTCTCGCAGGGCTGCCTGGAACTCGTGAAGTCGGTCGCCCAGGCCGGCAGTCTCGGCGGGGCCATACACTCGACTGCGGCCTGGCTGGCAGGCTCCGGGAACGATCTGACGGTCACCGTCGGCCTCCTGTCCAGCGACAGCGGCAGCCTCGACGTGTACGAATCACTGGGCCCCCTGGCGCAGGGACGCGTGGGCATGAACTTCGACCTCGAGGGCTCGGTGGCGGGGTGGACCATCAACAGCGGCAACTCGATATCGCGCTGCGGCCTCGGGAGCGGCGGACGGGCCGTCACCACGCTCTCCCGGTCCGATCCGTCGGCCGTGCGCTGCGGAAGCTGCTCGGCAGCTCCAGTAGTGATCTCCGGGAAGAGCGTCGGAGTCCTGCTCGTCGAATCCCCCTCGGAGGAGGGCACCGGAGCCGGAGTCGAGGGGACGCTCGACCTGGCGGCCGGGCTGCTCGGCCTCTCGATCGAGAAGATCCTCCTGCGCGAACAGAAGAAGGACCTGCAGAACAGGGACGGTCTGACGGGGCTGCCGCATCCCGTGGACTTCATGGACTTCGTGAGGCGGACCTCGAGGGACGTCTACCGGTTCGGCAGGAGCGTATCCCTGTTCGTGGTGGAGATCGATTCCCTCGAGGAGGTCAACGCCGCGCACGGGTTCAGGGGAGGGAACAGGCTGCTGTCCGCCTGCGGCGAGAGTCTCGGAGGTATGGCCGGCTCCGAGGCGGCTCTCACCAGGCTCTCGGCCTCGAAATTCGCGATCTGCATCCCGGGCATGGACCAGGCCGCGGCGGAGGCGTTCGCCGAGAGCGTCGTCAGGAGCTTCGACGGCATGAAGGTGAAACTGGAGTCGGGGGAGATATCGCCGAGAGTCGTGGTGGGAGGGGCGGTGACGAGGAGCGACAGGAGGATCGAGTCGCTTTGTGCCGAGGCTTCGCGGGCCATGGTCTCCGCGAGGGCGGTCTCCTCGAGGTTCCAGGTCGCACTCCTGCTCGCATCCGGCCAGAACCACGGGGCTGTCGATCCTTGAGGGCCGCGGCGAGGGTGCTCCTGTTCGCTCTGGCAGCGGCGATCTGGATCCTGAGTTCGGATCCCGCCCCTGAGTACATACCGCCCCTCTTCCCGTATCAGGACAAGTTCATGCATTTCTTGGAGTTCGCCGCGCTGGGATTCGCCATCTCGCTGAACCGCGACCTGTTCCGGAGATCGGACGGCGCCGCCCTCGCCTCCGGTGTTCTGTGGGCGGGGCTCGACGAGATCCACCAGGCCTACGTCCCGGGAAGGGACTGCTCGACCGGCGACTTCCTTGCCGACTGCGCCGGGCTGGCGGCGGGATTCGCGGCCAGGGCTCTATGGTCGGCCAGGACTGGCCGCAGGCGCAGGCTTGCCCTTATGTTCCGCGAACGGAGTGAAAGCGGCTCTTGACACCGCTTCACCGGCAGGATACGATCTTCAGTCGGACAGGGGTCGGTCCTCAAGTTGTTCCCAGGGGTCCATTCAGCCATTCTGACCAGTCGAGAGGAGGTCCCGCGTATGCCTAGAGCCAGGATGATCTGGTTCTGCCTGGCTGTTCTCAGCGCCGCCCTGCTTCTCTCCGCCTGCGGTCCCAGTGAGGCACAGATCCGTGCCAGGGACGAGGCCAGGAGTGCGGCTCTTGCGGCCGAAGCCAGGGCAGCCAGCCTTCAGGCCGAGTATGCAGATCTGACCGAGTCCATCCCCCAGAAGGAGGCTCAGGTCCAGTCACTTCAGCAGGAGCTCGCCGAGCTCCAGGCCGAGTATCAGGCACTCGGCGGCCGCTAGGAGGGGGGGAACGCAATGAATCGCAACTTCGCACTGATCCTTGCAGCGACTCTGTTCCTCGCATCCGGCGCCGTTGCGGGAACCTGGTCCGCTGAAGAGCTGTCCCAGTACACGCACGAAGAGATCGACGCCATGGGCAACGACAACCTCCCTCTCCAGATCGCCTATTGGGAGTGGGTCAAGGCCGAGGCCGACGATGTGATAGCCGAGTGGGAGCCCCAGGTTCTCCCGCTGCGCGCCCAGGCCCAGGATCTGGACAACCAGATCGCCAGCCTCCAGAACCAGATCAACCAGCTCAGGGCCGACATCGAGAGGCTCCGCAACTCCGGCGTGACCCACAACATCGTCGAGGGCGAGTGCCTCTGGACCATCGCGTCGTACCACTACTACTTCAACGACGGCACCAAGTGGCCGCAGATCTACGAGCGCAACCGCGATACGATAAGCGACCCCGACCTGATCTACGCCGGTCATACGCTCATCGTCCCCGTGCCCATGGTCAGCAGCTACACGGTCGTCGATGGTGACTACCTCGGCAAGATCGCCGGCTACGGCGTCGTCTACGGCGACAGGGGCATGTGGCCCCAGCTCTATGAAGCAAACCGCGGTGTGATCAGCGATCCCAACCTGATCTATCCCGGCCAGGTTCTCACCGTCCCCAGGACCGGCTCGAGGCCTGGTACCACCCGTTAGAAACCTGTCGAGCGGGGAAGCTCCTCCGGTCCCGGGGGAGCTTCCCTTTTCTCGGGAGACGGATCCATCCGGCATGGTAGAAAGCGTCAGGGTCCAGAGGGAGCTCCCGCTCGAGCTTGCGGGCGAGGTCCTCGGCCCCGGCGATTCCTTTCTGCGGCTGATATGCAGCAGGCTCGGAGTCACCGCGGTCTACAGGGACGGCGTAGTGGTGTTCACCGGGCCGGTGGAAGCCGCGGAGAAGGCCGGCAGTGTCCTCGACCGTCTCAGGGAAGACATCGAGACCACCGGATCGGTCCGTGACATCTCGCTCTACACCGCACTGGACTTCCCATCCCCCGGCGATCCCGGCCTGGATCTCCCTGTCCCGGGCAAGGCGGGCCGCGTCTCCCCCCGGACCCCCGGCCAGGAGGAGTACATCTCCGCCATGCGCGGCAGCGAGATCGTATTCAGCATCGGCCCGGCCGGCACGGGCAAGACCTTCCTCGCAGTTGCCGCCGCGGTCGCCTCGCTCCGGGACGGCCTCGTAGAGAGGATCGTGATCACCAGGCCGGCCGTCGAGGCAGGCGAGAATCTCGGCTTCCTGCCGGGCGACCTGCTGCAGAAGATCGACCCCTATCTCAGACCAATCTATGACGCGCTCAACGACACGCTCTCGCCGGCGCGCCTCCGGCGCAGCATGGACAACGGCGTCATAGAGGTCGCCCCTCTCGCCTACATGCGCGGGAGGACGCTCAACAACGCCTTCGTGATCCTCGACGAGGCCCAGAACACCACCCTCACCCAGCTGAAGATGTTCCTGACGAGGCTCGGGTTCAGATCGAGGGCGGTCATCACGGGTGACATCACGCAGATCGACCTCAAGCCCGCGTCGTCCTCCGGCCTGGTCCGCATCCGTCCGATCCTCGACGGGGTCGATGGGATCAGGTTCGTCGTACTCGGCGAGAGGGACGTCGTGAGGCACCCCCTCGTGCAGAAGATCATCACCGCCTTCGCCCGGTACGAGCAGAGCCAGGGGGAGGAGCCGAATTGACCGGCGGCAGGACCGCCATGCTCCTCGGGCTGGCCGGCGCCGCAGCCGTGGCCGGCGCCTACCTCTTCATCGTCGCGCCCTCCTTCGCCCTCAACGATTTCGAGATAAGGGAGGGCGAGATAGTTCCCGACGGCATCGAAGCCCCGTTCTCCTTCGAGGTCCTGCTCCCCGCGGACGAGATATCGGGGCTCAGGCAGGAGGTCGAGGCGACGGTACCCCTCTATCTGTCCTATTCCGACGATGTCTGGCCAGAGGTCCGCGAAGGGCTCTCCTACCGCCTGGACGAGCTCTCCGTGGACAGCCTGGTGATCCAGGGGGCTCTGCGCGAACTCGGGATCATGTACGAGAAGGGTGTCATGGACCTGGACGGCCTGTCCGGGGAGTCCGGGGGAGGGCTGGCGATCGTCACCAGGAACGGGATGGACGGCACCCCGGCTCCTCTCGGCAACGTCAACATCCACGGGCTGTCCGAGGTGGAGGGGGCGTTCGCGTCGACCCTGCGCGGAGGGGGGATTCCCGACGAGCAGGCCGATTCGCTCTCGGCCAGCCTCGCCCCCAATGTCCTGGTGGATGGCGCGCGCAGGCAGGCAAGCATCGCGGAGGCTCTCGCAAGCTATTCCATGGTGGACACCCTGATAAGCGCGGGCGACATGATCGTGCCGGCCGGGGGTGTCGTGACCGAACAGTCGGCGAGATACCTCGAAGCCCTGAGGTCGTCCCAGGCCGAGGGGATGAGCGGCAGGCGCGCGAGGAACGCTGCCGGCAGGCTGTTGCTGCTGGCCGGGATCTTCTCGGTGGCGGTCGTCTACGTGAGGGATTCCATGAAACCCGCCTGGATCGACCGCGAACGGGTCATGCTGCTGTGCACGAGCTGGACCGCCGCGCTGTTCGTCACAGGCATCCTCTCGGTGCTGTCGGGGCGGTTCTACGGGGGGTCCTACGCGTCCCTCGTCACCTTCGGAGCCCTGCATACGAGCGTTTTCACCAACAGGAGGCACGGCGCGGTATTCTCCATCCTCTTCGCCGTGCTGACCGCCGTCGGGCATCCCCATCCCTTCAGCAGCCTCATGGTCGCCACGGCCTCCGGATCGCTCGCGGCCTATACCGGGTGGGACCTCCGCAAACGCAACACGATACCGCTCTGCATGGTCTACGCCTCGCTCGCGGGAACGGCGGCGTTCCTCACCTGCCGCCTCCTCGACATCGGGGTCAACACCACCCCCGTCTGGATCGGGATCCTCGAGACCCTGCTCTCCCCGGTCGCGGGCGTGGGGGCGGCGTATGCCCTTCTCCCGCTGTTCGAGAAGTTCGGGGTCAGCACCGTCAGGTCCATCGAGGAGGTCAAGAAGAGGGACCACCCGCTCCTGCTCGATCTCAGCCGGTGGGCGATGGGGACCTGGCAGCACTCGCAGCATGTCTCGGATCTCGCCTCCGAGGCCTCCCGCGCGATCGGGGCCGACCATGTCCTCGCCGAGGCCGGCGGGCTCTTCCACGACGTCGGCAAGGTCATGGATCCAAAGCATTTCATCGAGAATCTTCCCCCGGAGACCCCCAATCCCCACGACCTGCTCCATCCCATGGAGAGCGCCGCAAGGCTCCGGGCTCATGTCTCCGAGGGGGTGAGGCTCGCCAGGAAGTTCAGGGTCCCGGGACCGGTCATCGACATCATCACCCAGCATCACGGAATGACGGTCATGAGAGCCTTCTACGAGAAGGCCAGGCGCGAGTGGGAGCAAGGGGTGGAAGGAGCCTCGGAGCCCCAGGAGGCGGATTTCCGCTACAGCGGCCCCAAGCCCGCGACGAGGGAGGCAGCCATCGTGATGCTGGCCGACGCCGTCGAATCGGCCACGAAGAACATGTCGGGCGAGCCGCCCGAGGTCATCGAGGGCATGGTCAGGGAAGTCATCGAAGAGAGGGACGTCGACGGCCAGCTCGACGATTGCCAGCTCACGCGCGGCAACCTGACGGTGATCTTCGAGACCTTCCTGCAGGTCCTCCAGGGCCGTTTCCACGAGAGAGTGAAGGACTATCCCCATGGCTGACGGACCGGTCGTCGAGACCCCGGTCGGCGATCCCGGGTTCGACCCGGAGGAGCTCCGGCGGATGATATCCCCCCGGATGCATGGTGACGTCGAGATCGTCCTGGTCGATCCGGGCTACATGCGGGTGATGAACCGCAGATTCAGGCACATCGACCGCTATACCGACGTGCTTACGTTCGACCTTTCAGAGGGCGGAGCCGACCCCGAGGGGGTCATCTACGCCGACATGCGCCTCGCCCCGCCCATGGAGGAGCTCCTGGAGAGGATATTCCACGGCTATCTCCACCTCCTGGGGCGCACCCACGACACGGAGGCCGACTCCGCATCCATGGCGGCGGACGTGGCCTCCATGGTCGCCGGGGCTTTGGAGGGGGCACGGTGACGACCTCCGTAGTCCTTCTGTCTTCAGGAGCGCTTCTGACCGCCATGGCCAACGCCCTCAGGGCGGCGCTCCCGGGCATCCTGCCCGGGAGGAGGGACGCCGCGGAACGCAGGGAAACAGCCATCTCGCACCTCAGGGTGCTCTGGCTGGCGCGGTTCTGCGGCCTGATCACGGCGGGGGTGGGCATCGCCCTCGTAGCGCTCGAGATGGGCATCTCCCCCGGATTCCCTCCCCCGGCCTCGGCCGTTGCGCTCTCGATCCTCCTCTTCCTCCTGGCGGAACTGGCGCCTTCCAGGCTCGGTCACACGAGGCCCGACCTGATCAGGCGCTTGCTCGGCATCCCCCTGTTCCTGCTCCGGGTGGTCTTCCACCTGCCTGCGCGGGCGATACTCGGTCCGGCGTCCGGGGACGACGGGGAGACGGGGGAATGGGTCTTCACGCCCCCCGACTTCATGTGGCTGGAACAGCGCACCGAGAGGAGCGAACAGCACAGCTTCCTGCAGGAGAGGGAGCTGATGGAGGGCATAGTGGATTTCGCGGACAAGATCGTCCGCGAGGTCATGGTGCCCCGTATCGACATGGTGTCCATGGCCGCGGGCGACGATCTCGACCGCGTGCTGAGGGAGGCCCTGGCCGCCAGCCATTCCCGGATCCCTGTGTATCGCGAGAAGATAGACGACATCATAGGCGTGCTCTACGTGAAGGACCTGCTGAAAGCCCTCTCCAAGCCGCCTTCGGAACCGTTCCGGATGGAGAAGATCCTCAGACAGCCGTATTTCGTGCCCGAATACAAGAGGGTCGACAGCCTGTTCAGGGAGTTCCAGTCCCACAGGATACACATGGCCGTCGTGGTGGACGAGTACGGCGGGACAGCCGGACTCGTGACCATGGAGGACCTGGTCGAGGAGGTCTTCGGCGAGATCCTCGACGAGTTCGAGGACTCCGAGGCCCCCATGATCCAGTCACTCGGCCTCGACACCTTCAGGGTCGACGCCATGCTTCCCATAGACGACCTGAACGACCTGCTGGAGTCGTCCTTCGGGTCCGACGACTTCGACACCGTGGGCGGTCTCGTCTACAGCAGCATAGGGAAGATCCCCAGGCCAGGCGAGAGCGTGCTGCTCGACGGGTACAGGTTCACCGTGGAGAGGGTGCGGGCGCAGAGGATACTGCTCGTCAGGGTGTCTCCAGAGCGGCAGCAGGAAACTCCTCCCTGAGGTGAGAGAGACAACTCCGGCCTGGGTCCTGAGGAGAGTCAGGTGGAGCGAATCCTCGCTCATCCTCACCCTGTATTCGATGGATCAGGGCAGGATCTCGGTGATGGCGAAGGGCGCCCTCAGGCCGGGCGGGAGGTTCCACGGGATGCTCGAACTCCTGGCCGGCGTCGAGGTGACCGTCTCCAGACGCGAGGGCCGGGAGATGTCCACCCTCACCGACGTTTCGCTGATCGAACCCTGCACCGGGCTCAGGGCGGACCCGGAGGCTTTCGCGCACGCCTGCCTGCTCTCGGAATGGGTGCAGGGCCTCTTCATGGGAGGGGAGTCGGCCGGTGCGGTCTACGGGCTTCTCGGGACGGCTTTCTCGACCCTGCCGGAGAGCCGGGCGAAGTGGGCCGTCACCTGCGCCTCGGTGGAGACCATGCTCAGGCTTGCCGGACACGGCATGGAGATAGATGATTGCGTGCGCTGCGGCCTGCCCTCGGAGGGCTCGGAGACATGGAGCCACCGCGAAGGCGGGATCGTCTGCGCGAGGTGTTCGATGCCCGGAGAGACCGCCGTTTCGAAGGGCATCCTCGAATTCATAAGGACGTGCCGGAAATCCGGCTTCGAGACCGCCTCCCGCACCAGGCTCTGGAAGGGCGGATTCCGGGCGTGCCACGATTTCATGCGGGACTTCGCACAGGCCCACAACCAGTCGGGTTTGAGGCTACGCTCGCTCGGCGTACTGGAGGATCTGGAACATGGCGCCGTCTGACGACCTGATGAAGAAGATGGTTTCCCTCTGCAAGAGGCTCGGTTTCGTGTTCCAGTCCGGCGAGATCTACGGCGGGCTCCAGTCGGCCTGGGACTACGGCCCGCTGGGTGTAGAGCTCAAGAAGAACATCGAGTCGAGCTGGTGGGAATCCATGGTCAGGCGCCGCGCCGACGTGGTCGGAGTCGACACCGCCATCATCACGCATCCCGACGTATGGAGGGCATCCGGCCACGTCGAGAACTTCCACGATCCCCTCGTGGACTGCAGGAAGTGCAGGGCGAGGTTCAGGGCCGACCAGATCGAGGGCACGAAGTGCCCGGAGTGCGGCGGCGAACTCACCGAGCCCAGGGATTTCGGCCTGATGTTCCGCACGATGATGGGCGCGGTCGAGGATGAGGCCGCCGAGGTCTATCTACGCCCGGAGACCTGCCAGTCGATCTTCGTGAACTTCAGGAACATCGTCACGGCGTCGAGGCAGAGCCTGCCGTTCGGCATAGCCCAGATCGGCAAGGCCTTCAGGAACGAGATCACAGCCAGGAACTTCGTCTTCAGGTCCCGGGAATTCGAGCAGATGGAGATGGAGTACTTCTGCAGGCCCGCTGACGCCGACAGGTTCTTCGAGTACTGGAAGGGCGAGAGGATGGCGTGGTACCTGTCCCTCGGCCTCTCGAGGGACAGCCTCCGGTTCCGCGACCATGCGAAGGAGGAGCTGGCCCACTATGCCAGGGCCTGCACCGACATCGAGTTCGCATTCCCGTTCGCCCCCGGGGGGTTCGGAGAGCTCGAGGGCATCGCCAACAGGTCCGACTACGACCTCTCGGCCCACATGAAGGCCAGCGGGCAGGATCTCTGGTTCATCGACCAGGTCGCGAACGAGAAGGTGGTCCCATGGGTCGTGGAGACCTCCGGTGGCGTGGGGCGCACCATCCTCGCAGTGCTGCTGGACGCCTACCACGAGGACGTGGTGGACGGCCGCGAGCGCGTGACGCTCAGGCTGTCGCCGGCCCTCGCGCCGGTGAAGGCGGCGGTGCTGCCGCTCTCCCGCGCCCTCGAGGGGAAGGCGGCCGGGGTGGCGGACATGCTGCGCCCTCATCTGCCCGTGAGTTTCGACGTGACGGGATCGATTGGCAAGCGCTACCGCCGCATGGACGAGATAGGCACGCCCTTCTGCGTCACCTACGATTTCGAATCGGAGAACGACGGAGCCGTCACGATCCGGGAGCGGGACACGCTCGAGCAGGTCAGGGTCGGGGTGGACAACCTCGCCGACCTCCTCCTCGACTGCCTCGGGAAGGGCTGGGGGCCGGCCATCGGGAAGGCCGGGCTCTCGGCCGCCGGGAGGGCCTCGGAGTGAGCAAGGAACTGTCCAAGCGCTACGTCGCGTCCGAGGCCGAGCCCCGCTGGCAGAGGCAGTGGCGCGAATCCGGCATCTACAGGTTCGATCCCGACTCGGGGAAGCCCCTGTTCACCATCGACACGCCGCCTCCGACCGTCTCGGGCATGATCCACATGGGGCACGTCTTCAGCTACGTGCAGGCCGAGGTCATAGCCAGGTACAGGAGGATGGCCGGCGACGGGGTCTTCTACCCGTTCTGCTTCGACGACAACGGGCTGCCCAGCGAGAGGTTCACGGAGAAGACGAGGAAGGTCCGCGCGCACGAGATGCCCAGGAGCGAGTTCGTGAAGCTCTGCCTCGAGGTGACGTCCGGCGCCGAGGAGGGCTTCCGCGAGCTCTGGACGAGGCTCGGCTTCTCGTGCGACTGGGACGAGATGTACACCACTATCAGCCCCCGGGTGAGGGGCCTGAGCCAGAGGTCGTTCCTCGACCTCCACTCGAAGGGCAGGATCTACCGGAAGAGCATGCCGACGCTCTGGTGCCCGGAGTGCAGGACCGCCGTCGCCCAGGCCGAGACCGAGGACCGCGAGCTCGACTCCGTCTTCCACGACCTGGTGTTCGGGCTGGCCGGCGGGGGAACCATCCCCATAGCGACGACGAGGCCCGAACTGCTGCCAGCCTGCTCTGCGGTGTTCCGCAACCCGGAGGACGGGCGCTGGGCCCACCTCGAAGGCAGGAACGCGATCGTCCCGCTGTCCGGGCGCGAGGTCCCGGTGCTCGCGGACGGAAGGGTGTCCATCGAGAAGGGCAGCGGCCTCGTGATGTGCTGCACCTTCGGGGACACGACCGACATCGCCTGGTGGGAGGAATACGGGCTCGGACTGCGCATGGCCCTCGAGCGGAACGGCCGTATGAACGAGCTCGCCGGGCCGTATCGGGGACTGAACGTGAAGGAGGCCCGCGCCAGGATCGTCGAGGACCTGACCGCGGGCGGGCTCCTGACCGGCTCTAAGCCCCTGGTCCACGCGGTCAACGTCCACGAGAGATGCGGCACCGCCCTGGAGTACCTCGTCACCCCGCAGTGGTTCATCCGCATCCTGGACATCAGGGACGAGCTGCTCGAGCGCGGCAGGCAGGTGCAGTGGCATCCCGAGATGTTCCGGGTCAGGTACGACCACTGGGTCGAGAACCTCAGGTGGGACTGGTGCATCAGCCGCCAGCGCTACTACGGGGTCCCGTTCCCGGTCTGGTACTGCGGTTCCTGCGGGGAGCCGGTGTTCGCCCGGGCGGAGGACCTCCCGGTGGACCCGCTCGAGGATTCGCCCTCCGGCCCGTGCCCGCACTGCGGATCGGCGGAGTTCACCCCCGAGGCCGACGTGATGGACACCTGGGCAACCAGCTCGCTCACGCCCCTCATCAATGCGAAATGGGGTGAGCCCGGCGACAGGTCGGGCATGATCCCGATGAGCCTGAGGCCCCAGGCGCACGACATCATAAGGACCTGGGCCTTCTACACGATCGTGAAGGCGCATCTCCACATGGACACGATCCCGTGGCGGCACGTGATGATCAGCGGCCATGCCCTGAACCCGAACCGCGAGAAGATGTCCAAGAGCAAGGGCAACGTCGCGGGCGACCCCCTGGCCGCACTCGAGAAGTACTCGGCCGACGAGCTGCGTTACTGGGCATGCTCGAGCCGGCTGGGCACCGACGTGATGTTCAGCGAGGAGGTCCTGGGCCTGGGGCGGAAGCTCGTGACGAAGCTATGGAACGCAGCCCGGTTCACCGCCGGGCACCTCGAGGGGTTCGACCCCTCCACCCGCGTCGAGCTGCGCCCCTTCGACAGGTGGATCCTCTCCCGGGCATCGAAGGCTGTCGCCGATTCCACCTCGGGCATGGAGGAGTTCGAGTACTCCGTCTGCATGAGGGAGGCCGAGTCCTTCTTCTGGAACGCCTTCTGCGACAACTACCTCGAGATAGTGAAGGGGCGCCTGTTCGGCTCCGATCCGCAAGCCGCCGACGCCGCCAGGAAAGCGCTCTACGACTGCCTCCATACCGTCCTCCGCCTCTTCGCGCCCATCCTTGTCCACATTACCGAGGAGCTCTACCAGGGGATCTTCAGGGAGCACGAGGGCCATGCCAGCATCCACACCGCCCCGTGGCCCGTTCAGGGGGTGGTCGATTCCGATGCCCTCCGCGCCGGTGACCTCTGCCTCGGAGTGATCGAGGCCGCCAGGAGGTTCAAGAGCGAGCGCAACCTCAGCATGGCCGCCCCCCTCGGCAGGCTGTCGGTCACCTCCTCCGGGGAGGACATCGCGCTGATGCGGGGCTTCGAGGAGGATCTCGGGAACGTCACCAGGGCGTCGTCGATCGTCTGGGTCGAAGGCGCATCCGGTGTCTCGGTGGACATCGAGGAAGGAGGGGAGGGTTCGTGAGGCCGTCCTGGGACGAGTACTTCCTGAAGCTCGCCATGCTCGCGTCCGAGAGGGCGACCTGCCCGAGGATGCATTGCGGCTGCGTGCTGGTGAAGGACCGCTACGTCCTTTCGACGGGCTACAACGGCTCCCTGCCCGGCTCTCCCCACTGCGAGGACGAGGGCTGCCTGGTCGTGGACAACCACTGCGTCAGGACGAACCACGCCGAGATGAACGCCATCTGCCAGGCCGCGAGGCACGGAGTGTCGCTGGAAGGCGCCTCGGCCTACGTGACCAACATGCCATGCACGACCTGCGCGAAGGCCCTGATAGCCGCCGGAGTCCGCAGGGTCGTGGTCTTCTCGGGATTCCACGACACGCTGGCGGGGAAGTTCTTCGCCGAATCGGGGGTCGTCCTGGAGAAGCGCGCCATGCCCTGCCGGGAGATCATGTACGATCTGGAATCGTATTCCTCGGCGAGGAGCCTCGATGCTCAGGGCGGCTGCCCCGATGGAGACCACGGAACAGGCGGGGGCTAGACCTTCCCGGCCCCTCCCGTGCCCCAGCGAGACTGCACCGCCCTCTCGAGAGCGCCGAAGAACAGCCTGTCTGCGAGAAGCCCGATGGCGACAATCACCACCATGACGGCCACGACCTGTGCTATGTCGTTGAGCTCCCTGCCCAGCGCCAGCATGCTGCCGAGGCCCGGCACCGAGTAGAGCAGCTCGCCCGCCATGAGGGACCTCCAGGCGAAGGTCCACCCCAGCTTCATGCCCGTGACGATCGAAGGCAGGGACGCCGGAAGCACCACCCTCGCGTACAGCGAGGGGCCCGTGGCTCCCAGGTTCCTCGCCGCCTGCAGGTAGACCCTGGGGGTGTTGCGGATGCCGTCCTGCGTGGCGAGGGATATCGAGAGGAAGGCGCCCATGATCACCACGAAGAGGATCGCCTGCTCAGAAAGGCCGAACCACAGGATCGCAGGAGGGAGCCAGCAGATGCTCGGAAGGGCCTGAAGCCCCAGCACCACCTGCCCGACAGTGTCCCGTGCGAGCCGGGAGCTCCCCAGCAGGACTCCCAGCAGGGTTCCCGCGGCCAGGGCGATCCCGTAGCCTATGAACAGCCTCTTCATGCTCCCGAGGATGGATATCCAGAGCACCCCCGTGCCTCCGGTCCTCGCCAGTGACTCCAGAACGCCCGGGAGTGTGGGGAAGAGGTAGGAGGGCCATATCCCCGCCTCTCCCAGCACGATCCAGACGGCGACGAGGAGAGCTCCGAACCCGAGCTGTACCGCCCTTCTCGAAAGAGCCGTCCCGGCCCTAGAGCGGTTCTCCATCGCCCACCGCCCTTCCGGCCGGCCTGAGATCCGCCAGGACCTTCGCAGCGAGGGGCATCAGCCCCGGATCCTCCATGTGCCTGGGCCTCGGCAGGTCGACGGCATGTTCGGCCACGACCCTTCCCGGCGCGCCCGACATCACCAGTATCCGGTCCGCAAGGACCGCCGCCTCCCTGACGTTGTGCGTGACGAAGACCATCGTCTTGGAGGACTCCATCCACAGATCCTGGAGCTCGGTGTGCAGCGAGTCGCGGGTGAGCGCGTCCAGGGCGCCGAAGGGCTCGTCGAGCAGGAGTACGCGAGGATCGACGGCGAGGGCCCGGGCGAGGGCCGTCCTCTGGCGCATCCCTCCGGAGAGCTCGTGGATCCACGACTGGCCGAAGCGCTCGAGGTGGACCATGCGGAGGAGACGGTCGGCGACCGCGTCCCTTTCGGCCCTGGGCACCCCCCGGGCCCTGAGCCCGAACTCCACGTTGGCCCGCGCGTTCATCCAGGGGAACAGGGCCGTGTCCTGGAAGATCAGCACGCGGGAGGAATCCGGTCCCTCCACCCTCCTCCCGTCTGCCAGCACCTCGCCGGAAGTGGGTCTGTCGAGGCCTGCGAGCAGGTGGAGCACGGTGGTCTTGCCGCATCCCGAAGGGCCCACGATGCACACGAACTCGCCCGGGTGAACCTTCATGTCGAGGCCCTCCAGGGCGGCGACCGAACGGCCCGGCCGGCTGAAGCTCCGCGAGACGCCCCTCAGCTCGAGTTCCAGTGCTATCTCCCCGCTTCCGCGATCCTGCCGAGGATGGTCAGGTCGCAAAGGCCTGAGAGATCGGGCTCCTCGTCGAGGTAGCCGATCCTGAACGCCGCTTCCGCACTCTGGACGATGCATTCCGGAAGCGGATCCCAGGTCGGGGTCATCCTCGACCAGGCCATGGCCATGACGGAATCCGGAAGGGCCTTTCCGGTCATCCTGCCGATCTCCGAATTGACCAGGGCCATGGCGGAATCGGGATTCGCCAGCTCCCACCGAGTGATGGAGACGTGCGCCCTCAGCCACGCCTCGACCAGTTCCGGGTTCTCGTCGAGTATCCGGGTGGAGGCTATCACGCATGCCGTAGGGAACCTGCCCCCCTCCCAGAGATCCCTCTCGTCGACCAGGACGGTTCCGCCGCCCTCCACGACCAGCCTGCTCGCCCACGGCTCGGGCACCCAGGCGCCGTCGATCTGTCCCTGCACGAAGAGGTCGAAGATGTCGGGGTTCTGCACCGCTACGACCTCCACGGTCCCTCCCTGCTCCAGGGTCGAGAGCCCGTTGTCCATGAGCCAGCAACGCAGCGCGACGTCCTGCGTGTTGCCGAGCTGCGGCGACGCGAGCGTCCTGCCGTCGAGATCGGCCGGAGTCGATATTCCCTCGTCGGAACGGACCACGAGGCATGCTCCGGCGCTGGTGGCTCCCGCCACCACCCGCAGAGCGGCGCCATCGGAACGGATGTAGCCGTTCACGGCGGGATTGGGGCCTATGTAGGCCAGGTCGATCTCGCCCGCGTAAAGGGCCTCTATCACGGAGGGCCCTGCGTTGAAGACAATGGGTTCGATCACGATCCCGGGGCCCGTCTCCCTTGCGAAGTCGCCCCTCGCGAGGCCTATGATGGCCTGGGAGTGCGTGATGTTGGGGAAGTAGCCGACCCTGAGAGTGCCCTCGGGCCGCTCCCTGCCGCATCCGGTGCAGAGCGCCGCCGCGAGCGCGAGGGTGATCATCCTGCGGTTCGTCATCAGTGCCTTTCTCCGGGACGCCTGACCTTCGTCACCAGCACGGTCCCGTCCGTCAGCAGCACCCATCTCAGCCTGTCCTCGGGCGTCAGGCCCAGCCTGTCGACTATCTCCTTCGGGACCGTGGTCCTTCGCCTGCTCTCGCGGATCGTGAGTGCAGTCTCGGTCACGAAGTCCACCTGGTCGAGGTCTACATGCATTCCGTACCTCCGGGCGCCAATTTTACACCAAATCATATTGGTGTCAAGCCAAAGGCTGAAGGCGAACAGCGCGTCGGGACAAGGCTCGGCGTATGCCCGGCAGCCGCGGCGTGCCTGCCCTAGCGGATCGAAGCCTGGAACTGGATGGTGGCGTCGAGCCTGGAAGATCCTTCGGTTTCTTCCGAGCCTTCCCCCATCGACTCCACCGAGTCCTTCCGAAGGTACGAGACCCTTCCGGCGATTTCGGAGCCTTCGGAGAGAGGCAGCCCGAGCGCGGCCTGGAGCAGGAAACCCCTGCCGTACTGCTGGATGGATGCGAAGTCTCCCGGGAGGGAGAGCTCGCCGAAGTAGACCCTGGAATCGTAGTCGTCGGTGGAGAAGCCCGCCGCGGCGAGCCTGAGGATCGTGTCACCGAGCGAGAGCTTCAGCCTCGTCTCGGCTCCGGTTCCGCAGGGGGAGCCGTCGGGGCCGTCGTGACCGGTGCGCTGGACGGCCGCGGAGAGGATCGTGCCTCCCGCCGGCCTCCAGGAGGAGGTTGCGACGATGCGGAACGACCCGGAGCCCTCTTCGGAGGAGCCCCTCGCACGCAGGCCCAGGTCGAAGTCGGGGGTCATCCTCCGGGAGATATCCAGATCGGCTCTCGAGCCGGAGTCGTCCCCCTCGAGGAGGCACATCGCAGTGAGCCGGGCCGACCATCCGTCCCCGGGACGGAGCCCTGCGGAGGCGCCGGCCCCTATGTCGCAGGTTCCTCCAAGGGGCATGGAGGATCTGTCTCCGGGGAAGTCGCCCGGGCAGCGGAAGATCCCGGCGTTGAACCGCAGGGCGGATGTCTCCTCGTGCATGCAGGCCCAGAATGCGTCTGACGCCCTGTCGCCCGAGAGCCCGGCCGCCGCCTCGCAGGTTATCCCGATGGCCCCTGCCGATCCGTCGAAATCGATCCCGGCACGCCCGAAAAGGCCGTCACCCCGGTCACCGAGCATCGCTCCGAATCCGAACGGGCCGCCGGCGATCCTGGCCGCCGCTAGATCCTCCCGGACCGAACCCTCGGCCTCGAGCTCGGACGCGGTCCGGTGCAGGCCCTCTCCGGAAGGGTCGATGCGGGAGGAGGCACCGAGGAGCGTGCACGACACCCCGCCCAGGGAGAATCCACCTCCGGCCCCGAGGAGGGGCTCGGCGTCCGAGCATCCGGGGCTGGTTGCGGGTTCGAGCCCGGTCCGGAGCGAAGGAGGCTTCTCTTCGATGCCGGCGCCGCTCGACCAGCCTCCGGGATGCGACAGGACGAGCCCCGATCCCAGATCGGCCCTCAGCCAGCCCCCGACCGCGCTGAAGGCCGAACCGGGAGCCTGGTACGAAGCCCCCGCCGTGACGAGATCGCACCAGTCCTCCCCGGGGTCCTTCTCCGCCACGGCGGTCAGGTCGAACCCGCCGCGCGAGAGGCGCACCCTGTGGAGGAACGAGTACTGGTCACCCGCCCATGTGCCGTCGACGGAACCGCTGGCGTCGGGGAACAGCCTTCCCAGCCTGAAGAGGACGTCGCCTTCACCGGGAGAGGTCACCAGCGCAAGGGAGAGGATGATCCCGGGGATCACTCCACTGCCAGCCTGGATCTCATCCCCTCGAACAGGGACGGACCTATCCCCGGGACGTCCATGATCCGTTCGACCGAGGTGAAGGGGCCGTGCTCGAGCCTGTACGCCACTATGGCCTCGGCCCTGGCGGGGCCTATGCCCGGAAGCGAGCAGAGCTCGTCGACCCCGGCGGTGTTGATGTCGATCACCCCGTCGGCCGCCGGTCCGGGAGGCGGGGCCGGGATGTCCCGCACGAGGGGGACGGGGATGTGAGCCGCCCGGCCGAGAGCCACCCCGGCTGAATGGGTTTCGCCGAGGTCGGGGTGGAATCCGAGGCCGTAGAGGAACTCGACGGGGCCGGCGCCGAACGTGAGGGAGAGTGCGAACCTCGACGGATCCGAGGACAGGCCGAGCCGTATGACCAGAGATCCGGTCGGGGAGTATGCCGCCGTGAACGAAGGCTCCGGATCGAGCCCCTCGGTGAATGTCAGGCCCGCGGAGAGGCCCAGCCGTTCGACCGGGGCGACCCCTGCAGAGAACGATGCGCTCCTGGGGACCGCGGGGTCGCCCGAATCGCCCAGGCGGCTCCTCGCGAGGCCCCTTACCGCGAGCGCCGTCAGCACGCCGTCCATCGGGCGGGCAACGAGGCCTGCGTCGGAGGAGAATGCGGTGCAGGAGCCGTATCCCGAGATGGAGAGCCTGTGAGCCGACACCGAAACCCCGCAGGCGAGGCCCGCGACGATCCTCCTGGAGGCGCCCGCGGTGAATGTGAGTTCGGAATAGCCTTCGTCACCGGAGGCGAGCGCTCCGGCCGAGAAGCACGTCGCGCCCGAGGGCAGCGAGCCGGCTACGGAGGCCCTGTCGAGCCTCCGCAGACCGAACGGCCTCGAAGCCGACGCGGATATCGACCATCCCTCGAGAAGGGCGGTTCCCGCGGGGTTCTCGAACATGACGGCGGCGCACTGGGGGAAGAGTGCCGATGAAGAACCGGCAGCAATCCACGGAGCCTGCTGGACCGGTTCGAATGCGCACTCGGCGGCACCCGGCGACAGTACGGCGATCACGACGGCTGCTCGATGCCAGTTCACGTTTCCAGTCTACTCCATGACGGGTCCCGTTGCAAGTGGTGTTGACAATGCCTCCCCGGCAGACAAAACTCTGTGCATGAAGCGGAGGAGGGGTGTTTGGATGTCTGTCGCATCGAAAGCGGCGGACGGGGACAGGGAGGGGAGGGGGCAGCGCTAGACGGGCTCCTGACAGACACGGCTCTAGAGGTGCTCAGGAAGCGCTTCCCGAACTCACCGGACCCCGCAGCCGAATGGAAACCCGGCAGACCGGCCTGGCGGTCGCTGCTGCCGGAGCTCGAGGTTCTCGACGAGGAACTGTCGTCGCTGCGCAGGCGCGGCGGCAAGGTCGTGCTATACGGGCACGACGACGCAGACGGCATCACCGGCATCTATGCCGGCAGGGCCATGCTCGCCCGGCTCGGTTTCATGGTGGTGCCGATCATCCCGGACAGGGCTTCCGAGGACTACGGCCTGCTGCCGTCCCGGATGGACGGCCTTCTCGAGGCGGGCGACCTGCTCCTCACGGTCGACTCGGGCTGCTCCGCAGTCGAGGGGGTGGAGTGGGCCCTCGCGAGGGGGGCCAGAGTCGTCATCACCGACCATCATACCCTGAACCCTCCCCTGCCCCGGGCGCACGGCCTCATAGACCCCCAGGCCATCGGCTTCCCCGGCACGGTGCTCGCGGGGTGCGGAGTCCTGTATGCCGCTCTCGCCGAGCTCTTCCCCTCCATTGCCGACTGCCCCCGGCTCTATACGGCGGTCGCCCTGGGCACGGTGTCCGACAGAGTCCCCCTCCTTGCAGCGAACAGATACCTCCTCGAGCGCTTCCGGAACGTCGAGACCGGCGATCTCCCCGCGGGGATGCGGGTCATCGTCGACGCCTGGCCCAACAGGAAGGGCGCCTGGTGTGCCTGCAACGTGAGGCAGCAGATCACGTCGGTCATCGGAAAGGGCCTGAACTCCGGCATCGGAAGGCTGCTCGAGATGCTCGAGAGCGACGACGCGGCATGGTGCGCCGCGACCTGGCAGGAGATGGTCGCCGCCAGCGATTCGAGGTCCCAGCAGATGTCCGACGTGCTTTCCCGCGCCATGAACGAGAAGGATCCCGAGGCCGATGCCTTCGGGATGGTCATCGTGCACCTGCCCGGCATACCGCCCGGGATGGGCGGCACTCTGGCCAGCAAGCTGTCTCGCATCTTCAGGCGGGGGACCATCGTCGTCACGACCCGCGGCAACGGTACGATCGTCGGGGAGGCCAGGTCCCTCGGCGACTGGGACATGGCGTCGTTCCTCACCGGCATGAAGAACGTGTTCAGCAGCGCCGGAGGCCACTCCAGGGCGGCCGGTTTCAACACCGACAGGATGGGCTGGCCCGAACTCCGCAGGAACCTCATCTCCAGGCTCTCCACGGTCCGCTCGAAGCCGGTGCCCGAACCGCACATCGATCTCGAGCCCTCCGTCCTGCCGCAGGCGCAGGAGCTCTCCTGCCTCGCCCCGTTCGGCCCCGACTTCCCTCCTCCCGCCGTGAAGGTGGGAGGGATGCGCTACCTGATGCAGCTCGGTCCGAACGGGCCGTGCTGGTGCATCACGGAGGACAGCGGGGAGTAGGCGCCGTGGAAGCGCCCCGAACGCGGCGCACCGTCTCCCGGAATAGAAACCCCTGTCTCTTATACACATCTCCGAGCCCACGAGACAGCGCTGTGTATCTGGTATGGCGTCTTGTGCTT
>JAUCPW010000061.1 GCA_030373045.1 Candidatus Fermentibacter sp. | reverse complement strand
GGCAGCGTCAGATGTGTATAAGAGACAGCCCGGTCGGCCGGCGATCCCGACGGCACCCGTGCCCTCGGTCACATCCACAAGCCATCGCGAATCCAGGTCCCGGAGGCCACCCAGAAGCAGGTGCTCGCGGTCTGGCGCAACAACCAGGGCTTCGGACCCAGCCAGATCCACAACCAGCTCCGGCGTGTTGGAGTCCGCTGCGACACGAAGACCATCCGGAAGATCCTCCTGGCCCACGGCTACACCCCGCCGCAGATGAAGCCACCGCGTCCCCAGGAGGACCGCCGCTTCGAGGCCTCCCGTCCCCTGGAGCTCGTCCAGATGGATGTCCTCCAGTTCCACGTCCACGCCCAGCGCATCTATCTCATCATCGCCCTAGACGATCACAGTCGCTTCATCACCGGCTGGGCGCTCCTCCAGCGGGAGACCATGGATGACGCCATCGCCGTCCTCGAGGATTCGATCCGCCGGTACGGGAAGCCCGAGACGGTCCTGACCGACCGGGGCGCGGTCTTCCACACCTGGTCCGGCATCGGCCGGTTCGACCGCGTCCTCGAGGCCTACGACATCGAGCACATCCTCGCCGCCCCGGACCACCCGAGGACTTGCGGGAAGGTGGAGGCGGTCAACAAGAACGTCCAGAAGGAGCTGATCGATCGAGTCGAATTCCGCAACTACCTCGACGCCAAGGAGCAGATCGGCCGCTGGGTCGATGAATACAATCATCAACGCACGCACCAGGGTCTGGGCGGGCTCCTCGTTCCCGCCGACCGCTTCTACGGCAGGGCCGACCAGGTCCTCTCCCGGATCCAGGACGGGAACCGGAAGAACGGGACGTCGCCGGTGCCCCCCGAGCTCGAGACCGTCGAGGAGAACCGCGAGATCACCCTCTTCCAGATCCGCATGGTCGGAGACATCATGGAGGTCTGGATCTTCGGCCGCCGGGTCGCCAGCTTGAAGGGATCCGACGGCGCGGCGTCGTGAAGGGTGTTGGATAGAGAAGGGTGAAGAAAAGGCTGGGGGAGAAGATGCGACCAACATCTTCTCCCCCGATTCTTTTGGAGGCCACATTTGAAAACGCTCTCCAAAACAATCTGCCTGGGGATCATCATACTTGCCCTCCAGGTCCTCAGGGGACTGAAATTTCCTCGTTGCCTCAGGATCGTCTCTTTCGCGGCCCGGGCGCTCGGCGTCTCCCGGAAGTCGGGCTACGAGGCCGCCCACCGGATCCGGAAGCTTCTCGAGAGGCTCCAGGATGAAGAACCGGAGCACGGCGAGGAATTCCGGCAGGAGGCCCTGAAGGCCCGGATCCGGATGCAGGTGCTCACCTTCGAGCGGGACCACCCCGGCGTACGCTTCGGTGACCGTCACGCCCACCTCCCGCCCGAGGGGCGGGCCCTCTGCGTGCGGCTCATCCGTGACTTCAAGGACCAGATCTCGTTCTCCGCGATCGCGGCCTGCCTGGGGGTCCCGCTCCCGAGTCTCCACCGCTGGGACTCGGAGGCCGGTCCCGATGGGCGGTTCCCGGAGAAGCCCGAGCGCCGGGGCATCCACCGGAGGACTAGTCCCGAGGACATCGACCGCGTCATCGCCGAGTTCAGAGCCCTCGCCGCCTCGATCACTCTGGAAGAGTTCGCCCAGGCCTTCAACCAGAACCACCCTGACCATCCGCTCGACCGGAGGACCATCACCCGGATCCTACAGTCGAACGGGCTCCAGGATATCGAGACCAGGGACCAGACGCCGTCCTACCATCCGCCGTTCAAGGTCTTCTACCCAGGCGCCCAGGTGGCGATCGATGGCCACCATACCCAGGTCGTCTTCAAGAGCGACCCGCGCAGGCCCATCGATCACAACAAGGAGGTGGGTATCGATATCGCGAGCTGCGCCATCCTGGGCGATGCGGTCGGGAAGACCGAGGACACCGAGGGCGTCCAGAGGGTCCTGGTGCAGGTCCGGGAGGAGTACGAGTCCGTCATCGCCGTCATCGCCGACAACGGGTCGGCGAACCGAGCAGTGGATGCCCAGGCGATCTTCCGGTCGGAGGAGGATCCCCGGATCTTCTCCTTCCCGCGCCATCCTTGGACGAACGGGTACGTGGAGGGTCTCTTCGGCCAGTTCTCGAGGATCGTCGGGAAGATCGAGATCGATGACACGAGCAAGGAGACGATCGCCGCATCCATCGTCGAGGTGATCTGGCGAGTCTTTATCCACTTCCACAACTACTCTCCCCGGGCACGGCTGGGAGGCCGGAGCCCGCTCGACTACTTCCGATCCTACACCCCGCTCCCCGCCGAGGTGGAGGAGGCCCGGAAGGAGCTCCGGAAGCAGAGGGCGAAGTCGCGAGAGTCTCGTGAAGTTCACCAGCCCGAGGACAATCCCGAACTCCGGGCGGTCGTGAAGACGGCGATCGAGCGAAACCGTTTGCCGATCCCCCTCGACAAGGCCGTCGCATCGCTCCGGCCATTCGATCTCCAGGTCATCGTGAGTGCGAGCGATGCCTTCTTCGCCTATAGCAAGCGCCCCCATTTCGAGGAGAAGAAGAGGAACTTTCCATACTTCTATAAAATTGTTTCTAATAAGCAAGAGGAGCTCAATGCCGGACGACGGAAGTCCCATCACCTGGAGATCGAGACGGCCAGGAAGCTCGCCGAGTACCGAGATGATCATCAGGTCGTCGAGCGGGAGCGGAGGATGGAAGAGGAGGATTTCCGCACCATGCCGGAGAAGGTTGTCCTGAGATACTGCGATCTCCTCCTTCGAGGAAGCCTCGAGCTTCTGCGTGGCCGATGTCTGAATGGAATTCAACGTGGGCTCGAGGGGCTTCGCCGTCAGGGGCGAGCCACCAAGGCGATGATGGAGACCCTATCGACAACGATCCGGAGCTGGGGTCGGTTCAAGGAGTCAATGAAAGAAGAATTGGTGAAACTCCTCTTCGAGGAGGGCGAGCGGGCTTGGACCGGAATGACCTGATCCGCCGCCGGTCAGTCCCCGGAGGACCGGGAACATTCCCCCGGGCCTGGCGGATAACGGTGCCGGGATGATGGAAGTCATCAGAATCTGATCTATCGGCCCTCTTCAACGACCGGAATTCCATCTTCCCTGTAATGCCCACCCGTCGGCATGTTCGGAACTCCCACGGAGCTCTCTCGATGAACTCCGTGATCCCCTCGGCGGGTGCCTGTCACCGATTGCATCCAGGATGATTGGGCACTACGATCGTCCTCGATGTTTGGACCCGGTTCGGCGGGACCAAGTGTCACCTCGATCCTTCCATTTCTTGCCAGTTTTTCATCCCATCTACAGGTAGACGGCCGGCTGGTCCTGGACGGGGACGCGTTCCTCTACGGCTATTTCCCGGGGGAAGGCGTAGGCCTCGCCTCGGTGAAGATCCACAACCGGGCCAC
>JAUCPW010000060.1 GCA_030373045.1 Candidatus Fermentibacter sp. | reverse complement strand
GGACGAGGGCGTCCCACAGTCGCGCCCCGCGCGGGCGCGTGGATTGAAACCTGCCAGGAATTGTACCGGGCGTACTGCCGCCCGGTCGCGCCCCGCGCGGGCGCGTGGATTGAAACCTGGAAGTCGTAGTCTAGGGCGATGGAGTCGCCCGGTCGCGCCCCGCGCGGGCGCGTGGATTGAAACAACATACTGCAGCATTTTTGATCCTTTCGAGTGTGTCGCGCCCCGCGCGGGCGCGTGGATTGAAACTGCCTAGCTAGGCAAGGTGCAGGACATACACGGTGTCGCGCCCCGCGCGGGCGCGTGGATTGAAACTTGCCTTGCCCACAATCGACGCCAAGGCCCATAAGGTCGCGCCCCGCGCGGGCGCGTGGATTGAAACTCCGGATTGAGGGGGATCCCCAGACCCAGGAGGGGTCGCGCCCCGCGCGGGCGCGTGGATTGAAACCTTATGTACTGGTCAGTATCAGCCAACTTCAAAGTCGCGCCCCGCGCGGGCGCGTGGATTGAAACACCCGATTACAGCCAGATGAACCAGGCTGAGCCTGTCGCGCCCCGCGCGGGCGCGTGGATTGAAACAGGGTACCCCCGGGCCACGCTCCTACGACGGTGTCGCGCCCCGCGCGGGCGCGTGGATTGAAACTGCACTTGCAATTTGCGGCATCCCGGCAGCCCGTGTCGCGCCCCGCGCGGGCGCGTGGATTGAAACATATAGATGGCCGCCAAGCCCAGGGCTACCGGTGGTCGCGCCCCGCGCGGGCGCGTGGCTTGAAACTCGCTTCATCGAGAACGAGAAGCGATCATGGGGTCGCGCCCCGCGCGGGCGCGTGGATTGAAAAGTAGCATGCGCCTGGCCTTCTCCTTGGCTTGGGTGTCGCGCCCCGCGCGGGCGCGTGGATTGAAACTGACGTTGTGGGCGAGGCGCTGGTTGACGATCAAGTCGCGCCCCGCGCGGGCGCGTGGATTGAAACCTGGCCAGAAGCGGGCGGGCTTGCCGTCGAGATCGTCGCGCCCCGCGCGGGCGCGTGGATTGAAACTCGATAATGGGAAGATCGGCCTGGAGTATGCCGGTCGCGCCCCGCGCGGGCGCGTGGATTGAAACCCCGGAGCCGCCGCCCCGTCCGTACTGCATCTCCCGGTCGCGCCCCGCGCGGGCGCGTGGATTGAAACGATGAGAAGATGCGCAGCCTGATCAACGCCGGGATGTCGCGCCCACCGCGGGTGTGCGAATTGATAACAAGATGGACCCGGGACATCCAGAAAGGGATCAACAGACACCAGGATTCCCGCAGCCAAAGTGCACCCAGTCTTGCGCATCCCTGATGGTTGCGTGATGTCCTCCGGAGTGTCCACTCGATAGTCTACAACCGATAGCACGTGATTTATCCCTCCGGGTGTCCGGGATCGTGGCACTGTTCCGAGCCGGGGATGTCCGATCGTGTGTGGTATTGACGATATGAGCATACAGGCATATCATTGGGGCATGGATGCCGTTTTCCGCGCCCTGTCAGACCGCAACCGCCTCAGGATACTGATGATCCTCAGGCGGGGCCCGCTCACCGTGAACGAGATCTCCTCGGTGCTCGGGCTCACCCAGCCCAACGCGAGCCGCCACCTCAAGGCGCTGCACGAGGCGGGCATCCTCGCCAGACGCGGAGTCGCCGGGCGTGCCTGGTACAGCATCGAAACGGGCGACGAGCTCGTCGAGCAGATCGCCGGCATCCTCGACCGCTTCAGGGCCAGGATGCCCGGCCTGTCGCAGGACATGGCGGCCCTGTCGAGGTGCTACGACCAGCGGAAGCTCGCCTCGAGAGACTTCTTCGCACGCAAGGCGGGGGAGTGGGATTCGCTGTCGGCCGGACTTCCCGATCCGGCGTCGTACATCGGCGACCTCGCGGAGATGCTGGGTCGCGGCGACACCGTGGTGGAGCTGGGCTGCGGCACCGGCGGGATGATCGGCTTCCTCGGGAGCCTCTTCAGGAGCGTGATCGGGGTGGACTCGTCGCCCGAGATGCTCGATCTGGCCACGCGGGCATCGGGCGGTGCCCGGGCGGACTTCAGGCTGGGCGCGCTCGAGCACCTGCCGGTGGCCGACTCGTCCGCCGATGCAGCACTCGCGCACATGGTGCTGCACCACCTGGCCGACCCGTCGGAGGCATTCCCCGAGATCGGGAGGGTGCTCAGACCAGGCGGGCGCCTGGTAGTGGCCGATCTGTCGCAGCATTCCGACGAGTCGTTCCGGGCCGCCCAGGGCGACATATGGCCGGGGTTCGGCAGGCATGAGATCGAATCGTGGGCTGGAGCGGCGGGGTTCGCTCCGCAGGAAGCGGTGGAGGCGGCCGGAGGCCGCATGCTCCTCGTGAAGTTCGGAAAGGGAGGGAAGGGATGAACGGGAGTACCGGATACAGGGTTGCCGACGTGGCGCTCGCGCCCCTCGGGCGCCGAAGGATCGAGATGGCCGAGCGCGAGATGCCCGGGCTGATGTCCCTGAGGGCCAAGTACGGGGCTGCGAAGCCACTTGCCGGCCAGAGGGTGAGCGGTTCGCTCCACATGACCACCGAGACCGCCGTCCTCATAGAGACCCTCGTCGAGCTGGGCGCGGACGTGCGCTGGGCTAGCTGCAACATCTTCTCGACCCAGGACGACGCCGCGGCGGCCGTGGCCGTGAAGGGGGTGCCCGTCTACGCCTGGAAGGGCGAGACCGCCGAGGAGTACTGGTGGTGCACCCGCCAGGCCCTCACGTTCCCCGGCGGAGCCGGGCCTACCCTGATAGTCGACGATGGCGGCGACGCCACGCTGATGATCCACCTCGGCTGGGAGATGGAGGAGTCCTTCGCGAAGACCGGCAGCATCCCGGCAGCGGCGGCCGGGTCGAAGGACGAGGCCGCGCTCGACGCCAACCTGCGTGAAGCCGTGCCTTCCTCCCCCTCGTTCTGGCACTCGGTCGTGAAGGGCGTCATCGGCGTGTCCGAAGAGACGACCACCGGTGTGCACAGGCTCTACCAGAGGGCGGAGGCGGGAAGGCTCCTCTTCCCGGCCTACAACGTCAACGACTCCGTCACCAAGAGCAAGTTCGACAACACCTACGGCTGCCGCGAGTCCCTGCCCGACGGCATCAAGCGCGCCACCGACGTCATGGTGGCCGGCAAGACCGTGCTGGTGTGCGGCTACGGCGAGGTGGGCAAGGGCTGCTGCCAGAGCATGAGGGCATTCGGAGCCCGCGTGCTGGTGACGGAGATCGACCCGATATGCGCCCTGCAGGCCGCCATGGAGGGCTACGAGGTCACCACCGTCGAGGACGCCCTCCGCGAGGCCAACATATTCGTGACCGCCACCGGCAACAGGGACGTCATCACCGCCGCCCACATGGCGGGGATGAAGGACCAGGCCATAGTCTGCAACATCGGCCACTTCGACAACGAGATCCAGATGGACGCCCTGGAGGCCTTCCCGGGAATCGCGCGGCAGAACATCAAGCCGCAGGTCGACAGGTACGTATTCCCCGACGGCCACTGCGTCTACATCCTGGCCGAGGGAAGGCTGGTGAACCTGGGCTGCGCGACGGGGCACCCGAGCTTCGTGATGTCCAACTCGTTCACCAACCAGTGCATGGCCCTGCTCGCCCTGCTCTCCGACAGGCCTGCGGTGGGCGTCTACAGGCTGCCGAAGAAGCTGGACGAGGAGGTCGCGAGGCTCCATCTCGGCCAGATCGGCGTGAAGCTCACGACTCTGACCCCCGATCAGGCAGCCTACATCGGCGTAGACGCCGGGGGCCCCTACAAGCCGGACCACTACCGGTACTAGGCGGCAGCCGGAATGTGATTCCTTTCACGAGCGCCCCCCGGAGAGCGCATGGAGCGGTGACAACGCTCCCGACGCCTCCGGGGAGCGCGCCCGGAACCCGCGTAATCTCTCATCAATTCGATGTCTGCGGTACTTGACAGAAGGGCCTGCCGGGTTCATCCTTGCCGCTGATCGCCTTTCCGTTGTTGTCTGTGTCAAAGGGCAGGAAGGACTGACCATGAGCGAAAAGGTGCGTGTCCTGCTGGTCGACGACGATCCGGACTTCGTCGAGGCGAATACGATCGTCCTTGAGGCCAGCGGTTTCGAGGTCATCTCGGCGTCCAGCGGGGCCGAGGGGCTGCAGCGTGTCGAGGCAGACTCCCCCGACGTCATCGTGCTCGACGTTATGATGGAGAACACCGACGAGGGCTTCGCCGTCGCCCGCGACATCAGGCGCAGGCTGCAGAATCCCGTTCCGATCATCATGCTGACCTCGGTCGGCAAGGTCACGGGTTACGACTTCAGACCCGAGGAGAATCCCGACTTCTTCCCCGTCGACGTGTTCCTGGAGAAGCCGGTTCCGCCTCCCGTCCTCGTAGGCAAGATCAGGGAACTGGTCAGCAAGGGAGGCGAGTAGTGTCAGGCCGTCCGGTCAGCCAGATCATCGAAGAGGGGGCCGCCAGATACGGCAGGAACCAGGAGGCTGTCCTCCGCCTCCTGACCGACGTGGACAGGGAACTCGGCAGCGTTTCCGAGGAGGCGATGGCCGCCATCGCGAAGTGCTGCAGGGTGAGCTCGGCCGAGGTCCAGAGCGTGGCCACCTTCTATTCCTTCATCTCATCGAAGCCCAGGGGCCGGCACCTCGTCAGGCTCTGCAGGACCATCAGCTGCTCCATGAAGGGCTCGGCCGGGATACTGGCAGCCCTGGAGAAGGATCTCGGCATCGCCGCGGGCCAGACCACGTCCGACGGCAGGATCACACTCGAAACCACGAGCTGCATAGGGCTCTGCGATCAGAGCCCCGCCATGCTGGTGGACGACACCCCGCACTCCAGGCTCACCCCCGAGATGGCCTGCGAGATCGTCCGCGGGCTGAAGTAGGGAGGGAACATGAAGAAGGAAGTGCTCCTCTCCGCGAATCAGCCTGAACTCGGCAGCGCGCTGCGCAAGGCCGCATCCATGACGTCCGCGGACGTCGCATTCGAGGTCAGGAACGCCAAGCTCCAGGGCCGCGGCGGCGCCGGCTTCCCGGCCGGCGTGAAGTGGGTCCTGGCCGGCGGTGCGTCGGGTGCGCAGAAGTACGTCGTGTGCAACGCCGACGAAGGCGAGCCCGGCACCTTCAAGGACAGGATCCTCATCGAGAAGTACGCCGACCGCCTGCTCGAGGGCATGGCCATAGCAGGGTATGCGATCGGCGCCGATACCGGCCTGATCTACCTCCGCGCAGAGTACCCGTACCTCGTCCCCGTGATCGAGGAGGCCGCCTCGCGCCTCAGGCAGGCCGGCCTGCTCGGCAAGGGGATCATGGGCGGGAAGTTCTCCTTCGACGTCGAGATCCGCAAGGGCGCCGGCGCCTACGTGTGCGGCGAGGAGACCGCCCTGCTCGAGAGCATGGAGGGCCGCAGGGGCGAGCCCCGCAACAAGCCGCCCTACCCTGTCAACAGCGGCTTCCGCGGCTGCCCCACCATCATAAACAACGTCGAGACGTTCATAGCGGTGCCGCACATCATCCTCAACGGGGCCGACTGGTTCCTGGCCCTCGGCGAGGGCGGCGACTCGGGCACAAAGCTCTTCAGCATCTCCGGCGACGTCGAGAGGCCGGGCGTCTACGAGCTCGCGATGGGCTCGAAGATCGGCGACCTGCTCGACCTCGCTGGTGCCGTCGACGTTCAGGCCGTGCAGGTCGGCGGGGCCAGCGGCAAGACGATACCCGGCACCGACCGCGACCGCGTGCTCTCGTTCCGCGACCTGCCCCCCGGCGGCAGCGTCATAGTCTTCGACAGGTCCCGCGACATGCTGGGCGTGCTCGAGAACTTCATGGAGTTCTTCGTGCACGAGTCCTGCGGCCAGTGCACCCCGTGCAGGGAGGGCAACAGCAGGCTCCTCGACGCAGTGCATGCGATCCGGGCCGGCTCCCTGTCGGGCAGGGAGGCTCTCGCTCCCTACCTCGACCTCGCCGAGACCATGAAGCAGGGCAGCAAGTGCGGCTTCGGCCAGACCTCCTCGAACTGCTTCGTCGACATAGTAAACCGGTTCGTCCTGAAGGCGGACGGACAGGGGGGGAACTGACATGCCGAACGTCACGATACACATCGACGGCAGGGAGATGAGCGTCCGCGAGGGCGTGACGATCCTGGACGCCTGCAAGGCGGCCGGCATCCATGTCCCGACCCTGTGCTACCATCCCGACCTGACCATCGCCGGCAACTGCCGCATCTGCCTCGTCGAGGTCGAGGGGTGGAAGACCCTTCAGACATCGTGCTCGACTCCGGTCGCGCCCAACATGGTGATCAGGACCGGCAGCACGAGGGTCAGGAAGGCCCGCCGCACGGTGATGGAGCTGCTCCTCGCCAGGCACAACTCCAACTGTCCCGAGTGCGTGCGGAACGGCAACTGCGAGCTGCAGACCATCGCCGAGGACATGGGCATCGACATGAACCGGTTCCAGACCACTCCCAAGCCCACATCCGTGGTCGAGGCGAGCCCCAGCGTGATGCGAGACAACAGCAGGTGCATCATGTGCACCCGCTGCGTCAGGACGTGCGACGAGCTCCAGAGCGTCTCCGTGATCAAGCCCATGGAGCGCTCGGCCGACGTGCACATCGCCACCTTCGCCGACAGGGGGCTCTCGGGCGTCGAGTGCACCATGTGCGGGCAGTGCATCAACCGCTGCCCGACCGGCGCGCTGTACGAGAAGTCCGAGATGAAGGAGGTCTGGGCCGCCATCGAGGATCCGAACACGTTCGTGGTCGCCCAGACCGCCCCGGCCGTCAGGGTCGGGATCGCCGAGGCCCTCGGCCTGCCCACCGGCCGGAACACCGGCCAGATGGTGGCCGCGATGAAGGCGCTGGGCTTCGACCGCGTCCTGGACACGGACTTCACTGCCGACCTCACCATCATCGAAGAGGGCAACGAGCTGCTCTCCAGACTCAGGAAGGTCGTGGTGGAGGGCCGCAAGGACGTCGCCCTGCCCATGATCACGAGCTGTTCGCCGGGCTGGATCAAGTTCATCGAGCACAACTTCCATTCCCTGCTGCCCAACGTCTCCACCTGCAAGAGCCCGCAGCAGATGTTCGGCTCCCTGGCGAAGACGTACCTGGCGCAGAAGGAGGGTGTCGAACCCGCGAGGATCGTCACCGTCTCCATCATGCCCTGCACGGCCAAGAAGTTCGAGAAGGACAGGCCCGAGATGAATTCCAGCGGATTCAAGGACGTCGACTACGTCCTCACGACCCGCGAGCTCGCCAGGATGATCCGCGAGGCCGGGATAGACTTCGAGCACATCCCCGAGCAGCAGTTCGACAGATGGATGGGCGCGTCGTCGGGAGCAGCCGTGATCTTCGGCGCGACCGGCGGCGTGATGGAGGCCGCCCTGAGGACTGCCTACGAGGTCGTCACGGGCTCGCCCGTGCCGTTCCGGAACCTCGAGATCAAGCCGGTGCGCGGATTCGAAGGCATCAAGGAGGCGGCGATCACCCTGCCCGAGAGCATGGCCCCGGGCTGGGAGTTCCTGAAGGGCGTCACGGTCAAGGTCGCTGTCGCCCACGGGCTGGTCAACGCCAGGAAGCTGATGGAGAAGGTGGCCGCCGGCGAAGCCGACTACCACTTCATAGAGGTGATGGCGTGCCCCGGCGGATGCCTGGGCGGAGGCGGACAGCCGATACCCACCAACCCCGAGGTCAGACAGAAGCGCTGCGAGGCCATCTATGCCGAGGACTGCGCGCTTCCGGTACGCAAGTCGCATGACAATCCCGAAGTCCAGCTCCTGTATGCGGAATACCTGAAGGAGCCGCTGGGGCACAAGTCGCACGAGCTGCTCCACACCCACTACCACCCGAGGGACTGAGCGGGGGGCGGGGGCGGCGGAAGCCGTCCCCGCCGCATTCCGGGGCGGCAGGACAGGAACGGGGAAGCGGGTTCCGTCGTAGTCCAGACACGGGCAGTTCCAGGGAAGGGGGTCCCCTTGAAACTCGCGGTATCGCTCTCTGCAGTCCTGGCGCTCCTTGCAGGATCGGTCGCCCAGGCCGGCAACATCGACTACATCTCGTCGCGCAGCGCAGACTTCCTCAGGATCATGAGCCGCAACGCCTCCACCGAGGGCGCCGACCTCGTGAGCTTCAATCCGGCCGGGCTGAGCCTCCTCCCGGAGGGATGGCACTTCAACGTCAGCAGCCAGACCCTGTTCAAGCACTACACCGTCGAGGCCACGCCGCCGGGAGCCTCGGAACCCGTCGAATACGAGACGAACGAGCCCACCCCCGTGCTGCCGAACCTGTACGCCGTCTACAGGACCGGCAGGCTTGCCGCATTCGGCGCCTTCACCGTGCCGGCCGGCGGCGGCAAGCTCGACTTCGAAGACGGGCTCAGGGTCCTGCCCCTGTTCGAGACCGGCCTCGAGCAGGTCATCCACGGGAGCCCCTACGTCTTCGCGGCGATGAACTCCGGAAGCGTCGAGGCCACATCCAACTACCTCTCGGGCAGCGCCGGCATCTCGGTGGCGCTTTCCGACCGTTTCTCCGCATCCATCGGGGGCAGGTACGTGACGGCCGACAAGACATACGACGCGATCGGCGACTTCACCGTCATCGACGGCTCGACGGGCACCCCGATCGACACCCTGTCGAGGGAGCTGCATGCGGACAAGAGCGCATCGGGCTTCGGCGCCGTCGTGAGCCTCGACTACAGGTTCAGCCCTTCCGTAAACGCCGCCCTGAGGTATGAGACCGCAACGAAGCTCGAATTCGAGACCGAAGCCGAGCCCAGCGCCTGGGCCGCCCTTCCCGGCCTCGAATCCTTCACGGACGGCTACGAGCAGCGCCGCGACCTGCCGGCCGTGTTCGGCGCAGGCGTCGAGGTCAGGCCCTGCCAGAGGTCTCTCGTCAGCCTGAGCATGAACTACTACTTCCTCGAGAATGCCGACCAGGGCGAGGATGACGGCTACGACGACAACTACGAGAACGGGATGGACATAGGGCTGGGGATACAGTACGAGGCGACGCCCAGGCTCGACCTGAGCACGGGATACCTGTACTCGGATCTCGGCGGCAGCGACACCACGTACAACGACCTCGAGTTCAGCATCGACGCCCATTTCATCGGTGTCGGCGCCAGGTACGAAGCCTCCCCCGGCTTCGGGATCACCGCCTCGGTGGCGAACCTGTTCTGCGTCGAGGGCGAGGGCGCCGGAGTCTACGAGGATTCGAGGTACAACAAGGACATCTGGTACTTCGGCCTCGGAGCCGGGCTCAGCATACCCACCTACTGACACCGGGCACGATCAGGAGAGGGGCGGCCGCAGGGCCGCCCCTCGGCTTTGTCGTGATGCTCTGCTCAGATCATGAACGGGAGGCGGTCGAGCGGGCTCAGCACGCGCAGCCTGGCGTTCCCGCCCGCGAGCCGCACGTATGGCGTCATCATCGAGGATGACCCCACTCCCATGAGCTCCTGGACGAGCCTTCTGTCGATGCCGTCTTCGAGCAGATGTACGGCGAAGCTGTGGCGGAGAAGGTTGAGCGTGGTCTTCCTCCCGGTGCTGACGCCGGCCCTGGAGGCCGCATCCACGAACACCCTCTGCAGCGTCCGGGCCGAGACGCAGACCGTCCTGCCCCGCCCCGGGAAGAGATAAGGCTGGTCGTCGCCCCTCCTGGCCAGGCACTGGAAGAGCAGGGGCAGGCTCGCCTTCGACAGGATGGTCTCCCTCAGGGTCCTTCCCGCGCGGTCGTTGACGCGGATCAGCATCTTTTCGGTGTCGACGTTCCTCCTCCTCAGGCAGCACGCCTCGCCGGACCTGAGCCCGGAGGAGTACATGAGCGTGAGCGCCAGCCTGTAGACGGGCTGTTCGACCGCTTCGAGAAGGGATGCCACCTCGAGGCGGGAGAGCACCCTCTCGACGGCCTCGGCCCCCCTCGACCCCATTCCCGCGAGAGGGTCGGTCCTTCCAGCGATCCTGGTGTAGTAGAACCTTATGGCGCTCTGCGCCTGGGCGGTGTAGGAAGCCGACCTGCCCTGTGCGATGAGATCGGTGAAGTAGCCGCGGACATCCGCCTCGTCAGCCTCCGCCGCGCCGTCCCCGAAGTGCTGCAGGAGGTGCCTGATGTGCGAGACATAGCTGGCCGCGGTTCCCTGGCTCTTGCCGTCCAGCCTCAGCGCCTGGCGGATATCGTCTGGACCCATGACGCCGGTCATCCCGGCCTCCATCCGGCTAGGTGCATGCATTGATTTGCATATCCTCGTCGTGATATATCGGAATGTGCATGCTCACCGTCAATTTCACGGGGCGGGAGTTGCACCGTGGCCCTCCCGACAGTATTCTCACTGAAACAGGCGCACTCGGAGGGTCGATGAAGAGATCCAGCCTCACCGGGAGGGATCCGGTCCGGTTCGTCTTCCCCTTCACCGTGGCCCTCGCCGCGGTGGCGGTGATACTGGCCGCGGCGGCCGTGCAGGTCGGAGCCGACCTCGAGAAGGCCACGGCCGAAACGGAGCAGCTCCTCTCCGGGCGGGCCACCGCCCTGGCCAGCTCGGCAGTTTCCGGCGGCAGGCACGCTGCCGTCCTCGACACGCTCTCCCTCGATTCCTCGGGCATGATCGTGCTCTCGCTCGAAGCCGGCCAGCAGGCGGGCTCCGGCCTGGAGAGCGCACTCGTCTACGTGCTGCCGCCCGGTACCGTCAGCTTTCCCGGAGGCACGCGGGTCGATCCTATCGCGATGGAAGCCTTCATGGCCGGAACGTCCCTCTCCAGGCGCGAAGGGGACATCCTGAGCAGCGCCGTGATCGAATGCCCCGGAGCTGGCTCTCCGGTGGCCGTCGCCGTGGCCTCGGCCAGGATCCCCCTCTCGCAGATCGCACTCGACAGATTCCGCAGGGAGTCGATACCCGGGCTCTTCATCCTCTCCCTCGCCCTCGTCACCCCCGTGATCTTCCTGCTCTACATCTCCTTCTTCACGAGGCGCAGGGAACTCGACTCCTTCGAACTCTACGCCCCCCATGCGCCCGTCGAATCGCCATCGGTCCGGCCGGAGCCCCAGGAAGCCTTCAGGATCCTCGCCGGGGCGGTGAAATCCTCCCGCGGAACCGCGGGCATGATCCTGATGGACGGGTCCGCCGTGATGAAGGCCCTCAACGAGTCAGCCGCGAACCTGTTCGACGGCAGACCCGAGGACTTCATGGGGCAGAGCATGAGGACCCTTCCGTGCTTCGGCCCGGCCGAGAGGGCTGCCCTCCGCCCGGATCCAGGAGAGTGGAGCACGAGGAGCCTGCCGCTGAAAGTCGACCAGGCCACCGGGCCTCCGAGATACCTCAGGATCTCCGTCACCCCCGCTGGAGCCGACCCGGGCGGCCCTGCCTGGCTGGCGATCCTGACCGACGTCACGGAGGCCGAGAACCTCAAGAAGGAGAAGGAAAGGCTCATGGAGCGGGAGATGGCCGTCAACAGCTACGCCATCCTCGCTGCCATGGTGAGGGGCTTCTCGCACGATCTGAGCAACCTCCTGTCCAGCATCATCGGGGCCGCGTCCCTCGGCGAGGCGGTGCACGACCCGGGAAATCCCGACAGGCAGAGGTACGAGGCCATACTGAACGCCACCGAGCGGGCCTCCGCCATCTCGGAGGAGCTCTTCCACAGCGCGGGGCTCACGGAGAGCAGGGCGGTGCCGCTCGATCCCGTGCGGGAGCTGGAGGAGACCACCGAGGCCCTCAGGAGCGTGCTGCCGAGATCCATCTCCCTGGAGGTCAACCTCAAGGGTGTGCTGCCGAGCGTGATCGCCGACCGTTCCCTCTTCCGCCAGACCATCTACAACATGGCTCTGCGGTCCTCCGGAGCCCTCCAGGGCTCGGGCAGGATCAAGCTGTGGGTGGAGGATGTACCCGACCCCTCCTCCGATCCGAGGTTCGCCGGCCAGTGCAGGAACCTCTGCGGCATACACTGCGTCAGCATCTGCATCTCCGATGGCACCCTGCTCCCCGTGGGCCTCCAGCGGTCGCTCTCGACTTCCGAGTCCGACCCGTACGAGATCGAGAAGCTCTACGGAGCGGGGATGGCGGCGGTGCAGCAGGCCGTGCGGGTGATGAAGGGCGTGCTCGTCTTCTCGCCGGATCAGCGCGGAACGGTCATAAGGATGCTGCTGCCCGCCGCGCAGAGGATGGCGGATGCCCTCGCGCAGGCCGCTTCGAGGAGCGACATCTCCGTGCTCATAGCCGAGAGCGAGATCATCGTGAGGGAGACGGCCGCCAGGATCCTCCAGCACTTCGGGTTCAGGGCCGTGGAAGCCTCTTCCGGCGAGGAGGCTCTGGCAGTGCTCGACCACGAGAGCTTCGACCTGCTGATACTCGACCTCGGCACTTTCGCGGGGCCCTCCCTCGACGTCGCGATGGTGTGCAGCGAGAGGTGGCCCTCCATGGCCGTGCTCTTCACCAGCGGATACGAGATCCCCGCGGACGTGAGCAGCTTCCTGAAGTCGAGGCCCGGCGCCGGCTTCCTCAGGAAGCCCTACCCGCCCGAGTCGATATCGAGCGAGATCACCCGGCTCGTCGCCTCCATGAGGCCGTCGGGCCAGCCATAGGAGGCGGCTGGATGGATGACTCCCTGATCCTGTCGAGGATCATGCTGGCCGCGCTCTCGGGCGCCCTTCTGGGCCTGGAGCGCCAGATCCACGGCAGGCCTGCCGGTCTCAGGACCCACATCCTCGTCTCCACGGGATCCGCGCTGATGGCGCTTTCGGGGATGGCCGCCCTGGCCCCCGGAGGACTGCCCGCAGGGTCCGATCCCACCAGGATTGCCGCCGGGATCGTCACGGGCATCGGCTTCATCGGGGCCGGGGCCATCCTGCGCACGCGCGACATGATCAGGGGCCTCACGACGGCTGCGTGCATCTGGGTCGCCGCCGGCACGGGGATCGCATCCGCGTTCGGCCTGACCGTACCGGTTCTCGCCGTGACCGTCTTCACGCTGGCGGTGCTCTCGATCCTCTCGGTGCTCGAGGAGCACATCCCGAGGAACAGGCAGAGGGTCCTCAGGATCATCTGCAGGGCCGGCCCCATGCCGTCGGCCATAGCGGGCAGGGTGAATGCGATCCTGGGTTCCAGGGGGCTCAAGACCATGGACATGGAGATGGACGTCTCCGATGACGGCTTCGTGCTCATCTTCCACCTCCACTTCGTCAGGAGGTTCGATCCCCTTGCATTCCTGGAGGAGATCAGGGCCCTCGACGGCGTTTCCAACGTGGCCTGGCTCGAGCAGTCCACAGAGGTGTAGCGGGTGCGCCGCGGGAGGGTGAAGGCCCGCAGGATAGGGCTCGCTCTGGGCGGCGGAGCAGCGAGGGGATGGGCCCACCTGGGAGTGCTGTCGCTCCTCGACGAGATCGGCGTGACTCCCTCGGTCATATGCGGGACGAGCATCGGGGCGGTCGTGGGGGCCCTGAAGGCTTCCGGCAGGCTCCCGGCGGCGCTGGACGAGATAATGGGGGCCGACCTGATCAGGGTGCTGTCATATGTGTCGCCGGGCATCCGCGAGGGCGCCCTGATAGACTCCCGCAGGATCCACAACCTGCTCAGGGCCTGGTTCGGGCACGCCGACATCGGCGACCTGCAGGCGCCCTTCGCCGCCGTGGCCACGGACATCGCCACGGGTGACGCCGTCGTGCTCCGATCGGGCGATCTCGTCTCGGCACTGATGGCCAGCATAGCGATCCCCGCGATCTTCCCGCCGAGGTTCACCCGCGGAAGATGGCTCTCCGACGGAGGGCTCTCCGACCCCGTTCCCGTGGGCGCGGCCAGGGCCCTGGGCGCAGATGCCGTCATAGCGGTCGGGCTCAACAGCAGGACCGCCGGGATCGGTTCCGGTGACGGGGAGGAGAGCGAAGGCGGGAATGGCGGAAGGGCGGGGAGGAAGCCCTCCCTGAACGCAGTTCTCCTCTCGACGCTGATGATCGCCGAGAGGAACCTGGCGGCTTCGAGGCTGTCCCTGGACAGGCCCGAAGTCCTCATCGAACCGGACATGTCGGGATTCGTGGGATCGGAGTTCCACAGGGCGAGGGAGCTCTCGGCGATAGGATACGAATCGGCCAGGGCGGCGTCGGATGCGCTGCTCGCACTCAGGGGCTGAACGGCGGGTCTGCATTGCTTCCGGCCGGCTTTTTTACTACCATACCACCTCGCCCTCACATGTAGGAGGAAACGTGGCCCTCTTCGGAAGTTCAGGCAAGAAACTCCTCTCTGCGTTGAACGATCCCTCCTCCGACTGGAAGCGCCTCCTTTCACTGGCCGACGGCATGTCGTTCTCCAAAGAGAAGCCCGGCACCGATGTAGCCGTGCTCGGCTCCCTGGTCGAGAAGGCCTGCGAGGGCGACACGCTCCCGCTCGACGATTTCGGGACGCTTCTGCGGAAGCTGTCGGCGGCGGGGCTCGACCTCAACACGCCCATAGGCCCCAAGGGCGAGACCGCCCTGCACGTCGCGGTATCCCACGGGAACGAGAGGGTCGTCGAAGCCCTGAGCCTTGCCGGCTCGTCGCCGGTGGCGGCCTGCGGCGGCGGGCTCACACCCCTGCATACGGCGGTCTCGGGCCGCGACGTCAGGATGGTGGAGCTGCTCCTGAGGGCAGGCGCCGATGTTAACGCGGAGGATTCCGAGGGTAACACGCCCCTTCATCTGGCGGTAGCCCGGGGGCAGTGCGACTCGATAGTGGAGAGGCTGATCGAGGCCGGGGCAATCGTCTGGGCAAGGAACCGCAAGGGCGAGACCCCGGCCGGGATCGCCGCCTTCACCGGCAACCGCGAATACTGCGGCCACATCGAAAAGGCGCTCTCGGTCCAGCGGACCAGCAGGCTGCTCCAGTGGAAGTGCCCGGCCTGCGGGAGCACGATGTCCAGGCCGGCACCGGCGCGTGTGGAATGGCTCGTCTCTCTGTCGGTCTGGGAGTACCTGGCCTTCGTCTGCGGCAGGTGCGGCAGGAAGACGGAGGCTCCGGAGCTCGACGGGGAGCGCTAGTCCAGATCCATCCCCTTGAACAGCGGTATGGCGGCCTCCTCCAGTACCTTCCCGCAGGCCGACGCAACCGTGTCCCTGATCTCCGGCGAACAGCTCACCGACAGCAGATTCCGGTTCGGCTTGGCATCAGACAGATACCTGGCGAACGGCGGATCGATATCGGACAGGCTCACCAGCCTTCCCGACCCCTTCAGGAACATGATGTCCACCTTCTCGAAGCGTTCCTCCGACACCTTCACGGCCTCCAGCGGGAGGTCGACGAGTATCGAACCCGGAGGCGCCCCCGCACGCGATGCGATGTCGGCCTCGAGCCTGGCGGCCGCCTGACGGGCCGTGCCGCCCAGCCCGCGGAGCTGCTCGAGGAAGCGCTCCTCGTCGCCCGACGGCGATGCGGCGTCGATCCTGAACACCTGCGTAAACAGATTCTGCCTGTACTTGACCCTCCAGGCCATGTCCCTGACCCACGGATCCCTCGAGCCCTTGACCAGGAAACTCAGTATCTCGTCGTCGGTCTGCTCGTGGAAGCACTCGATCTCGCCCAGCTCCACGATGCTCCTGCGGGCTGCCCGGAGCAGCATCTGGTCGACTATGCGCGTCTTCTTGTGCAGGTAGACGCTCGAGTACATCTGCAGCCTGGCGAGCAGGAAGTCCCGCACCGCGTCGAGCGCCTTGTCCTGGAAGACCAGTTCGCCCTCCGCCAGCGCCATCGTGCTGATGATCCTGTCGACCTCGATGTGTCCGTAGGCCACGCCGGTGAAGTGGAAGTCGCGCTGGAGGTAGTCGAGCATGTCGGCGTCCACCTCACCGAAGATGATCTGCTGCATGTATCTCGGCCCCCGGTAGCCGGACCTGATGAGCGAGGCCACGTCGACCGGATCGACCCCGTGGCTCTCGAGGATGCCGGGGATCCTTCCCGATCCGGGGATGCCCATCCTCGCGCTGCCGCAGATGAGCCCCTCCACCAGATCCATGTGGTCTATGCCCGAGAGTTCGAGGAAGAGGGGCTCGAGCGTGTGCGACCACGGAGTGTGGCCTATGTCGTGCAGCATGCCGGCGGCTTCGAGCAGGTCTATCCCCGCGCCTCCCCCTGCCGGGTCGGGGATCACCGCCCTGCCGATCCTGCCGGCCAGCGAGGACACGCCCAGGGCATGCGACAGCCTCATGCAGTGCGCGCCCGGGTAGCTCTGGAAGGTGGTGCCTAGCTGGTGTATGAAGCTCAGCCTCTGCACCTCGACGGTCTTGAGGAGATCCTCCTGCAGGGGCGACAGCCTGATGCTCCCCAGGACGGGGTCTCGGACGTACATGACCTTCTTCCGGGAATCGCGGTTCATGATCCTCCACCAGTACCCTTCCCGCCGCGGCGGGGAGGAGCCCCCGTCGCGAGCCTGAGAAGTACGACAGAGAGGAAAGATGTCCTCTTCCATCCCCCCAGCGTCAACAGCGCGGCCAGCGTCCCGGATCCGCGCCCCGGCCTCGGGCCGGGATCGAGGAGGCGCCACCTGGAAGGCGCCTCTGCCATGGCTCGCCGAACCCCCCCGGGCACCTCGACTCCCTCGAAGCGGCCGATCCCGTCCAGCAGGGGGAGGAGCCTCGCCGCGAGCCCCGTGCCCGAGGCGAGCCTCGCGAACTCGATCCATCCCCGTGCGTCGAGCCTGCGGGCCAGAAGGGCGGCGTCGACCCACCAGATCCCCCTGCCCGCCGCGCCGTGCCGGTGCATGTGCAGCAGGGTGAGGAGAAGCCTGTAGGGGGACGGCGGCGAGACGAAGCCCGCATCGGTGGCGGTGCCCTCCGTCTCCGACGGGTGCGGCAGCCTGCCCGGGATGGTCGAGGGGAAGTAGGAGGGATGGCTGTGCAGGTCGAGTGCGATGCCGTCCTTCGAGAGCAGGAGCCCTGACACGATCCCGCACGAAAGCAGGGCCGACCCTGGGGTCGAATGGCTCCAGCCCGCTCCGCGGAGGGCGCATGCGGCGTCGAGGATCCGCCCGGGCCTCACCATCAGGTCCAGGTCGGTCATCGGCCTCAGGCACGGGTCGGGGTAGAGCGTGAGGGCGTAATCCGCGCCCTTGTACCCCCATACCTCTATGCCCGATTCGGCGAGCAGGCCGCAGACCGACCGGAGAGCCTGCTCGAGACGAAGCCACGATGCGGCCTGGAGCCTCCTGACCAGCCTCCCGCCGGCATCCCGGCAGAGGATTGCCCTCAGGTCCCGCGCCGTCTCTTCGTTGCTGCATCCCTGCCGCACCTCCGTGCACCCCGGGCGGGTGACGGCGAGGAAGGCCAGTTCGGCCTGCGAGACGATGGACCGCGTTGTTTCATCCATGCACCGATTCAACACATACCCGGGGCCCGCGTCCAGTTCTTGCACGGCAGGCGCCGCAGCGCGATATTGAGGCCGTGAACAGGAATGCCTCGGTCGACCTCCATGTGCACAGTACGGCGTCCGACGGGGCGCTGACGCCGGGTGCGATAGTCGAGTCGGCAGCCAGGCTCGGTCTGGCCGCTCTGGCCATAAGCGACCACGACACCGTCGACGGTCTGCCCGAAGCCAGGGAGGCCTCCGCCGGAACGGGAGTGCGCTTCGTTCCCGCCGTCGAGCTCAGCGTCAATCTCCTCTCGGGCGGTTCCGCGCACCTCCTGGGGTACTTCCCGGGCGTGGAGCCCGACGTCCTGTGCGACAAGTCGGCCGACCTCGGCTTGGCCCTGGCCAGGGTCCGCGCCGCCAGGGACACGAGGAATCCCAGGATCATCGAGAAGCTCGCCCAGCTCGGGTTCCCTCTCTTCGAGGAGGAGGTGCTCGAGTTCGCGGGCGGAGACGTGGTGGGCAGGCCTCACATAGCACAGGCGCTATTGGCGAGGGGTTATGTCCAGACGTCGCGCGAGGCCTTCGACCGCTTCCTGGCAAGAGGCCGCCCCGCATACGTCGAGCGGGAGAGGCTGTGGGAGAACACGGCCCTGGATCTGATAAGGAGCCTCGGCGGGCTTCCCGTGCTGGCACATCCCGGCCTGATGGACGGAGACGGCAGGAACCTGCCGGCCCTGATCCGCAGCCTGGTCCCCAGGGGCCTGTCGGGCCTCGAGGTCTACTACCCCAGGCACTCCGCGGAGACAGTCGCGATGCTCCTGCGCGAGGCGGCGGAGGCCGGCCTGCTCGTGTCGGGCGGAACGGACTTCCACGGGTCGCCGGAGGATTCTGCAGGCATGGGCGGCACGCAGGGTGTCTTCATGGTGAAGGTATCGCAGGTCGAGGGATTCCTGCGGAGATGCTTCGGTGACATCGAACTGACGGAGGAGTGACCGATGGCCAAGCTCAGCGAACTGATAGAGAAGATAGACGAGACCGCCAAGGCCGGCGACAGGGAGAAGGCCGTCCGGATGATCGACTCCCTCCTGCCCAAGGCCCCGGACAATCCCGCCCTGATGACCCGCAGGAACAAGTACCAGGCGGAACTCGAGATGCAGCGCAGGCTGCAGGCGCTGGAGAAGAAATTCGGCTCCGCCTGACCCTCCCTCTCCTCCTGCTCCATCTCACGGGTTGCCGATCCCTCGACGCAGGCGAGGCCCGCGACATGGCCGGGCTTTTCGCTTCACGATGCAGGGCCCAGTGGGAGAGTGCAGGCGTCTTCCTCGTGTCAGGCAGGGCCAGGGTGGACGGAGGCGACTTCCTCTTCGAGGGGAGATTCGCGATCTGGGGCGACATCGCAAGCTCCCGGACGAGGGGCGACCTCTGCGGGCCTGACGGGATGCCCGTCCTGAGCTGGTCGGTGGATTCCTCCCGCGCTCTCTTCTACATGCCGCGGGAGGAGGTCGCATTCGTGCACCCGGGCGGTCTCGATGCAGGCCCCTTCTCGCTCCCCGTGCAGGACCTGCTGTTCCTGGTGAGAACAGGGTTCCCCGTGGCTCTGGAGGCGTGGCAGATTGCGGAAGGCGCCTCTGCTTCCGGCGGATCCGCGGAATGGACCTTCCTGCCCGGCGAGGCCGGGATCTGCGTTTCCATGGATCCGGGCGACCTGTTCCCCTCCTCCTTCGTGTGGGACGGAGGCAGCGCATCCATCACCTCCTCGAGCGCCCACGACGAGTACAGGGCCTGGCCCGCCGCCTGGAGGGTCGTTGCAGGCGGCGTGACGGCAGTGGTCGACCTGACATCCTTCCGCGACCCGGCCGAACCCTGGCCCGGATTGTGGGATCTGACGATCCCGCCCTCCACCTCGGTGGACACTCTCGCACCCGCGCAGCCGATCGCCCCGGGCTGGGTCATCCCCGTCAGATAGCGCTTCTTTCACGCACTCCAGGTTGTTCCACCCCTTGGTGATACGCGATCATTCCCGGCCGGTTCCCCGGGCTTGACGCAGAGCCAGTTAACGCGACCGGCGGGTCCCCGGACGGTACAAGGCGTCCCCGGCGGTTGACGCATCGCTATCCTTATGGTATTGAACGCTCCCTGAGTTGTTTACGGAGGGATTGATGAGGATTTCCAGTCTTGTCCCCAGGGCTTCCTCCTTCCTCTCGACGCAGATGGCCATAGACCTGGGGACGGCCAACACTCTCATATACGTGCAGGGCAGGGGGATAGTCCTCGAGGAGCCCAGTGTCGTCGCCATCGAGAAGGCGACGAACGAAGTGGTGGCCGTGGGCACCGAGGCCAAGTCCATGCTCGGCCGCACCGGCACGATGCTCGAGGCCTTCAGGCCCCTCCACGACGGTGTCATCACCAACGCCACCGCCACCATGGCCATGCTGCGCATCTTCTTCGAGAGGGCCCAGGGCAAGAGGTTCGCCATGAGGCCCAGGGTGCTGGTCTGCGTTCCCAACGGGATCACCGAGGTGGAGATCACCGCGGTGAGGAGCGCCCTCGAGCGGGCTGGCGCACGGGACGTCTACCTGGTGCCCGAGCCCCTCGCGGCGGCGGTCGGTGTGGGCCTCCCGATCGAGAGCCCGGCCGGGAACATGATCGTGGACATCGGGGGCGGCACCAGCGAGATCGCGGTCATATCCCTCTCCTCGATAGCCGCGACCAACTCGATCCGCATAGGCGGAGACGAGATGAACGACGCCATCACCAACTACCTCAAGAAGCACTTCAGCCTCCTGATAGGCGAACGCACAGCCGAGGCGGTGAAGCTCCGCGTAGGGACCGTCCTGGAGGAGGACGACGAGGGCATGGACGTGAGCGGGCTCGATTTCATGAACGGGATCCCGCGGACCTACAGGATAAGGTCCTCCGACATCAGGGAGGCTCTCAAGGAACCCGTCGGAGCCATCGTCGAGGCTGTGATGCACGGCCTGGAGAAGACCCCGCCGGAGCTCGCGAGCGACATAGTCGACAGGGGAATCGTCCTCACAGGCGGGGGAGCCATGCTGAGGGGGATAGGACGGCTCCTCTCCAACCAGACCAACCTGCCCGTGCGCATCGCCGACAATCCCCTGGCCTGCACCGTTCTCGGGGCCGGCCTCATACTCGAGGACAGCTTCCGCTTCAGGAAGCTGATCATCCGCTGAGATGCCCGGCAGGAGCGGGCTGCCGAGCGGGAGCGGGAGGTTCTGGAAATACCTCGTCGCCACCGTTCTGCTGCTCGTGCTGGGGCCTACCCTGCTCGGGGGCGTCGGGAGCTGGGCAGGCGCGAGGTTCGCAGACCTCGTCCTGGGCGATGACCGGAGAACCGATTCCGAGGAGCTCAGAACCCAGATCGTCGAACTGATGCTCGAGAACGCGGCCCTCCGCGAGGAGGCCATGAAGTCCGACAGGTACCGCCTCCTCCTGGGCATGACCAGGGTGTCCCCGAGGGACGCCATCGCGGGGAGGGTCCTCTACCGCACCGAAGGCCTCGTGAGCGGGACGATGGTCGTAGACAGGGGCTCGTCGGACGGCGTCGGGATCAACTCCGTATGCCTCGCGCCCGACGGGCTGGTCGGGGTGGTGACGTCCTGCGGCGAGGGGACCTGCGAGGTCCTTCCGCTCACGTCCCCTCAGGTCAGGGTGAGCTGCACCACAAGGCCCTCGGGCGCCACTGGGATACTCCAGTTCGAGGATGGCGAGCTCAGGATGCTGCACGTGGATCCCTCGCTCGAAGCCTCGCCCGGCGACGAGGTGGTCACGAGCAGGTTCGGAGGCGTGTACCCCGACGGCCTCCTCGTAGGGATCGTCTCCAGGATAGACGAGAGCGGGGCGAGCCTGGCCCTCGAGATAGTCGTCACTCCGGCGGTCGATTTCGAGTCCCTCGGCGAGGTGCTGATACTCCTGGACGGAAGCCGTGGACAGGTCGAGTAGACCTGGAGCCCATGGCGTGCTGCTCGTGGTGGGGGCCGTGATCGCGCAGCTCCTGCTCGAGGTCACGGCCGGCAGGATCCTGCAGGCTCCCAACGTCCTGGCTCTCGTGCTCACGTACCTCGCCATCAACTACGGCGATGTCTGGTCCATAGAGGGCGCCTTCTGGTCCGGAGCCTCGCTCGACCTCCTCCTCCACCAGCCCATCGGCTGCACGTCGCTCGGCCTGCTGGCGGGCCTGCTGGCCGGCCGGCTGCTCCTCGCCGCAGCTCCGGGGGAGAACAGGCTCACGCTCGTTCTCTCGGGAGCCCTGGCCGGGCTGGTCTGCGACGTCGTCTTCGTCCTGTGCGCCTCGAGGCCCCTCTTCAGCGGAGCCGGACCGGGGGTCGGGGCCATCGCCGCCAGGTCCGCCATCACCCTTCTGACCGGCTTCGTTTTCACGACCCTGTTCTCGGCCGCCTCCGCCCTCCGATCCAGAAGGCATAATGAGGCTGTCTGAACCGGCGTCTGGCGCCGGGCGTCCGGCGGCGGGCTTTGCGATCCTGTTCCTGCTCATGCTCCTGGGCCTGTCCGCGAGGCTGTTCTACCTCCAGTCCGTGAAGGGCGACTACTACAGGAGCATCTCCACCAGCAACCACATCAGGGTCATCTACAGGCCCGCCCCGCGGGGTGTGGTCAGGGACAGGAACGGGATAGTCCTCGTCGACAACGAGCCGTCGTTCGCGGTGGCAGCGGTGCCGTCCGAGTTCGATCCGGCCGGCATCCCCGAGGTCGCCTCCCTCCTGGGCATGCCGCAGGACACACTCGCGGCCAGGCTTGCATCGGCCTCCGCCAGACCCTACCGGCCGTTCGTCCTGTGCGACGACATGTCCGTGGAGGAGATCAGCCCCATCGCCGAGAACCTCCACCGCTTCGGCGGCCTTCTCATCGACGTCGTTCCGCGGCGCCGCTACACCTTCGGCCACGAATTCTGCCACATCGTGGGATATGTCGGCGAGAGCAGGGAGGAAGGCGCCTTCGAGGGCGAGATGACAGGCATCTCCGGCCTCGAGAGCGAACTCGACTACTTCCTCGCCGGACAGCCCGGCTACAGGAGGCAGGTCGTCGACGCCGTGGGCAGGGTGGTGAGCGAGTTCGAGGGTTCGGGCGAGGTCGCCCCCGTGCCCGGCCACGATCTCACCCTGACGATCGATTCCCGCCTCCAGATCCTCACCTGCGCCATACTCGAGGAGGAGACCGCTCCCGGCGCAGCGGTGGTGATCGACTACACCACGGGCGAGATCCTCTGTCTCGCATCGAGCCCCGGGTACGACCCCCAGGAGATGTCGGACGGCATCAGCACCGCCGCCTGGCAGACGATCTCCCAGGATCCCGAGAGGCCGATGTTCTGCAGGGCCTGGGCCGCAAGGTATCCGCCGGGTTCGATCTTCAAGCTCGTATCCGCAGCCTATCTGCTCGAGAACGGATTCGTCACGGCCGACTTCAGGCCGGATCCCTGCTACGGATCCTATCATCTCGGCGGAAACGACTTCGGATGCTGGTCCGTGCACGGCAGGCTCGCGATGGTCGACGCCCTCGCCCAGTCCTGCGACGTGTACTTCTACCGGAACATCCAGCTCGGGTCGCTGGACGGCCTGGCAGCCTTCGCCCGCGGTTTCGGCATGGGCGGCAGGCTCACGGAGATACTCCCGGGCGAGAGCAGCGGGCTGGTGCCCGACCGCGCCCTGCTCGACAGCCTCTACGGACCGGGGGGATGGGGGCTCGGCAATCTCCTCAACGTGTCGATAGGGCAGGGCGAGCTGCTGGTCACTCCGCTGCAGATGGCCGCCATGGCGGGAGTCTTCGCATCGGGCGGGGAGATGCCCGGGCTCAGGCTGGTGCGCGAGATACCCGAAGCCCCCGCACCCTGGAGGCAGCTCGACCTCTCGGCAGGAACGGTGGCCACGGTAGTGGAGGGCATGCGCGAGGCCGTCGACAGCAGCTCCGGCACGCTCTCGTCCCTGGACGGTCTTCCCTGGGCCTTCTACGGCAAGAGCGGAACGGCCGAGAGCTCCGCCGGCGACCATGCCTGGGTGGTCGGATTCATCCGCGAGCCCATGCCCCTTGCCGTGGCGGTGGTCGTGGAGCACGGAGGCCACGGGGGCGCGGTGGCCGCGCCGATAGTCTCGCGGATCCTGCTCGGTTATCTGGGGGAGAGCCGATGACGGCGGCGAAGACCGACCGCTTGATGCTGGCCGCCCTCGCAGCCATCCTCGTCTGCGGGCTCCTGGCCGTCTACTCGGCGTCGAGAGCGGTCCCGGGCGAGTCCATCTTCGTCAAGCAGGTGTTCTGGGTGGTCATCGGGGTGCTCACCTTCATCCTCGGCTCCTCGCTGGCGCTCAGGCTGATCGAGGAATTCGCCTACATCTTCCTGGCAGGGGTCTGCCTGCTCCTTCTGCTGACGGTATTCTTCGGCGGCGGGCCCGCCGGCAGGTGGCTGATCCTCGGGCCCCTGAGGATACAGCCCTCGGAGTTCGCCAAGATCGCGATCATCGTTGCAGCCTCGCGCGCCTTCGCCGACCTGAGGGCCCGCCCCAGGAAGTACGGAGTCCTCCTCCTGTTCCTCGGAGCCTCGCCCGCGATCCTCCTGACATGGCTGCAGCCCGACCTGGGCACGGCGGCCGCGACCGTGATCATCCTGCTTCTGCTGACATGGTGGGCCGGGTATGGTCCCGACTGGATCTTCCTCGTGGTCAGCCCCGTCTTCGCGGCCCTCTCGTCCACGCGCCTGGCGTTCTGGCTCGTCTTCACCGCGCTGCTCGTCATAATCCTGCTCAGGAGGAAGGCCTCGATTCCCGTATGGATCCTGATGCTCGGGGGTAACACCCTCATCGCCGCGTTCACGCCCGTGGTGTGGAACCTGCTGCATCCCTACCAGCAGGCCAGGCTGACCACCTTCCTCAACCCCGCAGCCGATCCGCACGGGGCGGGATGGAACGTGATACAGTCCGAAGTGGCGGCGGGATCGGGCGGGCTGTGGGGGCAGGGCTACCTCATGGGTGCGCAGAAGGGGCTCGCCTTCCTCCCGGCGCGCCATACTGACTTCATCTTCTCCGTGTGGGCGGAGGAGCTGGGATTCTTCGGATCGCTCGTCCTCCTGTCCGCCTTCGGCCTGCTGGCCTTCCGGCTGCTCAGGGCGGCCAGGATCTCGATGAGCCCGTTCAGGTCGACCCTGGCGGCGGGTTGTGCCTGCTACTTCATGGTGCACCTGTTCATCAACATCGGGATGACCCTGGGCATCATGCCGGTCACCGGCCTGCCGCTGGTCCTCGTGAGCTACGGCGGGAGCCACATGCTCTCGGCCATGTTCATAGCAGGGCTCGGCATGAACGTGGCGCGGAACTGGAGGGAGCTCTAGCGGCCAGCCGGGCGGGGCCCCCGCGTTAACGCGGTGGCCGCGGACCGGGGCCGGTCCACATATTCCCGGGTCTTCCACGGGAGGTCGCCATGTTCCCGGTGCTCTTCAGACTCGGGTCCGTCCCCGTCAACAGCTACGGCCTGGCTCTGGCGATATCGTTCCTGCTGGGCGTGAAGCTCGCCTCGGTGCGGGCGGCCAGGCTCGGCTTCAGGCCTGCCGACATCGCCGACCTCGGGGTCTGGGTGATGATGGCCGCCATAGCCGGCTCGAGGGCGTTCTACGTGGTGACCCACCTGTCGGAGTTCAGCGGGCACTGGCTCGACGTGATCGCGATCTGGAAGGGGCTGTACGGCCTGAGCATGCTCGGAGGCGTGCTGCTGGCGATGGCGACCGCCTTCGTGTACATAGCGGTCAGGAGATGGGATGCGATGAAGCTGGCCGATGCCGCCATCCCCTCCTTCATGCTCGGCAACTTCATCACCAGGATAGGCTGCTTCCTCAACGGATGCTGCTTCGGCTCGCCCACCTCCTGCGGCCTGGGAGTGACGTTCCCCGAAGGCTCGCTGCCCTGGTCGGTCTTCGGGAATGCCCATCTCCATCCCGTGCAGATCTACGACTCCATGGCAGGCCTGTTCATCCTGGCGGTGCTCCTCCTGGCGGACAGGCGGCCGCACTTCAGGGGCTTCCTGTTCGTGCTGTTCCTCGGGTTGTACGGAGCCACCCGGTTCGGCATGGAGGAGTTCAGGTTCTTCGACCACGCGACCAACGATCTGCTCGGCTACAGCGTGTTCGCCGGGAGATCCGGGATCACGGACAACCAGTTGATAAGCCTCCTCATGGTGGCTGCATCATTCATCACGGCACCCATCCTGATCCTGAGAGATGGCGCGGCAGGCAGGGCGCGCACGGCGGCGGCCGCGAGGCCGGCCTCCTGACGGTGACGACCCCCGGGCGCGCGGAGTGAGCTTCATCCCGTCCGCCTCGATTCTCGTCTCCAGGATCGCGTCTCTCGTGGCCTTCCGCGTCTGCCCCGTCTGCGGGCGTCCTTCCGGATTCCGGGAGGCGCCCGATGCGCTCTGCGCCTGGTGCATCGCCCGGCTCTACCCGAACGGACACCCCGCAGTCGCGGTACCGCTTCCCGGCGAACGCGGGAGGATCCTCGCAGAGAGCCCCTTCCTGCATGCCGGTTCGGCGCGCGACCTGGTCCTCGGACTCAAGTACCGCGGCAGGCGCGGCCTCGGCCGCATCGCCGCCGGGCTGATGGCGGAAGCCGGCAGAGGAGCGGCGGTTGCGGGATGCATCCTGGTCCCGATGCCGCTCTGTCCCTCGAGGATCGGGGAGAGGGGCTACAACCAGGCTTCGGAGATCGCCGTCCCGCTCGCCCGTCTGCTGGGCGCCGGGATCTCGGACTGCCTGTCGCGCCTGGACAGGCCTCCCCAGGCCGGGCTCCAGGCAGTCGAACGCAGGGAGAACGTCCGGGGGACCTTCAGGCGCGGCAGGGAGCCCGTACCGGAGGGAGCCCCGCTCATCCTGGTGGACGACGTCGTGACCACCGGGAGCACACTGGAGGAGGCGGCGCGATTCCTCACCGGAGCAGGGGGCGATGTCGCGGGAGCGCTCACGCTGACCTACCGCCCCGAGTTCCGGGTTGATATCATCGACTGACTTCGGACTAGCACGGAAGCACCGCGGAGGGCTGTGAGATGTCAAGGAAGATGTACTTCGACGTGAGGGACGTGCCGTCCTGCGCGAGGCTCGGGCTGAGCGGCAGGAAGATGTGGATCTGGTTCAAGGCGCTCGTGCTGTCCTGGGCGGCATGGTCGGCGTTCACCTACCTGGGATGGCTCGCCGCCGATCCGGCCGGGCTGGGCGCGGTCTGGGGCTCGTCCCGCCTTCTGCCTCTGCCGGCGGGGATCTTCTGGACCTCCTGGCAGTCCGTCGCCCTCCTCGCGACAGGCATCCTGGTGATGACGGCGGTCATGCTCTCGGCCGCACTCAGGGCATCCCGCATCACGTTCGAACAGATCAGGGGGGACGACTTCTTCTCGGGCCGCGAGGCCGCGGAGTTCGCGAGGAGGCACGGCAGGCCCCTGTATGCCACGCCTGCCGCGCTCGTTGCGGGCCTCGCCCTGGCCGTGCTGTGCGGCCTCCTGCTGGGCCTGGCCGGGCGCATACCCGCCGTCGGCCCCGTTCTCCTCGGGATACTCGCCGTTCCGGCCTGGTCGGGCGCCCTGCTCGTCGTGCTCGGATCGATCGCGCTCCTGGCGGCCTTCCCGCTCGTGCCAGCTATTGTGGCCTGCACGAAGGGCGACACGTTCGAGACGATGTTCGAGCTGTTCTCTTCGGTGACATCGCAGCCCTGGAGGCTGGCGCTGTATGCCCTGGCCTCCTTCATCACGAGGGTTCTGGCGCTGGCGCTCTTCCTTGCTGCCGGATCCATGGCTGTGGGCATACTCGTCCACACCACCGCCCTCGCCGGGGCACCGAGCCCGTATGCGCTGCTCCAGGGCGGGCTGAGATACGTGGCCCCGTCGCTCGTGGGCGCCTACGCCGGAGTCGTCGACGTGCTCGGCGTCTCGGGGCAGCCCGGGGCAGCCGTGCAGCCGCTGGCCGGCGCACTCCTGGCGGCGTCGGGGGCGGCCATCGCCCTGGTGGCTGCGTCCTACTGGTTCTCCTCGTGCAGTTCGGCCTGGACCGTCATCTATCTCGCCGTCAGGCGCAGGAAGGACGGGGAGGACCTGCTCCGCAGGGCCGATCAGGAGGATCTGGCAGAGTTCGAGAGGCAGTACGGATCGGCGGACGAGTCGGCCGGAGCAGGACAGCGCGGCTGCGCGGGCGATTCCGCCCCCGGAGCCGCCACGGAAGCGGACGAGCAGGCCTGAGGCCCCCTCGATGCCCGGCCTGAGCGACTTCCACCATCTGCATCTGCACTCCGAGTACAGCCTGCTCGATGGAGCGATCCAGCCCTCCGAGCTGGCCGACCTCCTCGTCGAGTCGGGCATGCGTGGCTGCGCCATCACCGACCATGGCAGCCTCTTCGGCGCCATCGAGTTCTACGACGCGCTCTCCAGGCGCGAACTGCACCCCATCATCGGCATGGAGGCGTACATCTCCCCGACGCCGGTCTCCGAGCGCGATGGAGGGGGCAGGGGACCCAGATACAACCACATCACGCTCCTCGCCATGGACGAGACGGGCTACAGGAACCTCTGCAGGATATCCTCCACCGGATATCTCGACGGCTTCTACTACAAGCCGAGGATCGACAGGGACATCCTCGCCCGCTACTGCGGCGGGATAGCCATAGGCTCGGCCTGTCTGAAGGGCGAGCTGGCAGAGAGGATCCTGGCCGGCGACGAGAGCGGGGCAAGGGAGGCTGTCGGCTTCTACCACGACCTCGTGGGGCGCGACAGGTTCTTCATCGAGCTGATGGACCACGGTCTGGAGGACGAGAAGGCCGTTCTCCCGGGCCTCGCGAGGCTCGCGGCCGATACCGGGGCGCTCCCGGTGGCCACCAACGACGCACATTACCTCAGGAAGGAGCACGCCTACGCCCACGAGGTCCTGCTGTGCATCCAGACCGGACGGAACATCGACGATCCCGGCAGGATGAGGTTCGGCACCTCCGAGTTCTACGTGAAGACCCCGCAGGAGATGGAACGGCTGTTCGACTGGATCCCCGGGGCGGTGCCGAACACCGCCCGGATAGCCGACATGTGCAGCTTCAGGTTCGAGAAGGGCGAGATCCAGCTCCCCGCCTTCCCCATCCCCGAGGGCAGCACGATGGCCTCTCTCCTGCGCGAGAGCGCCGTCTCCGGACTCGCCGGGCGGCTCGGCAGGGATCTCGACCAGGCCGAGAGCGAGAGGCTCGAGTCGGAGCTCCGCGTTATCGAGGACATGGGCTTTCCCGGCTACTTCCTCATCGTGTCGGAGCTCAGGCGCTGGGCTTCGTCGCAGGGGATCGCGATGGGTCCCGGAAGGGGCTCCGCCGCCGGCAGCCTGGTGTCGTACGCCACAGGCATCACGGACGTGAACCCGCTCGTGCACGGCCTCAACTTCAGCCGGTTCCTGAACCCGGCGCGGCGCGAGATGCCCGACATCGACCTGGATTTCTGCGTCGAGAGGCGGCAGGAGGTCATCGAGCACATCGTCGCCATGTACGGCAGGGGCAACGTGAGCCAGATCGTCACCTTCAACAGGATGAAGGCGAAGAGCGTCATAAGGGACGTGGTGCGGGCGCTGGGGCTGCCCGTGGATCTCGGCGACCAGCTCTCGCGGATGGCTTCTAAGGTGACGGATCCCAATGCCACGCTCGAGGAGATCATGGCCGAGGTGCCCCAGATCGCCCAGAGCGCCGCATCCGACGAGACCGTCTCGAAGATCATCGACCTGTGCAAGGTTCTCGAGAACCACGCGAGGAACACTTCGGTCCATGCCGCGGGAGTGATCATAGCCCCCGGCGACCTGCTGGACTTCGTGCCCCTCTACCGCACGAAGAACGAGATCATGACGCAGTACGAGATGAAGAGCCTCGACCGTGCCGGCCTCCTCAAGCTCGACGTGCTCGGTCTGCGCACGGTCACAGTGCTGCAGAAGGCCGAGAGGATGGTCAGGGAGGCCGGCATCGACCTATCCGTCGGCTCGATCCCTCTCGACGACCCCGGGACCCTTGCGCTCCTCCGGAGCGGCGAGACCACCGGGGTGTTCCAGCTCGAGGGGTCGGGGATGAGGGACGCCCTCAGGAAGATCGGGGTGAACCGCTTCGAGGACGTCACGGCCGCGGTGGCGATCTTCCGGCCCGGCTCGATGGACATGATCGACACCTACGCGAAGAACAAGCAGGGCATGGAGGCGGGTAACGGCTTCCGCATAAGCTACCTGCATCCCGAACTGGAGGAGGTCCTCTCCGAGACGTACGGCGTGATGATCTACCAGGAGCAGGTCATGGCCATAGCCAACCGGCTGGGCGGCATGACGATGTCCGAAGCGGACGTGTTCCGGAAGGCCATCTCGAAGAAGAACGCCGCGATAATGGGGCAGCAGCGCGAGAGGTTCGTGTCGGGAGCGACCGGCAGAGGCATCCCGAAGGCCGTGGCGGTCGGGATCTTCGACCAGATCGAGAAATTCGCCGAGTACGGCTTCAACAAGTCCCATGCCGTGAGCTATGCGCTCCTGGCGTTCCAGACCGCCTACATGAAGGCCCACTACCCGGCCCCGTTCCTGGCCGCGCTGTTGTCGAGCTGGATAGGGAACATCGACCAGCTCTCGATAGTGGCGGAGGACTGCCGCAGGATGGGCGTGCCCCTTCTGCCGCCATCGGTCAACGAAGGCGAGTCCGCCTTCAGGGTGACCCCGGGCGGCTCGATCACCTATGCGCTCTCGGCCGTCAGGAACGTCGGGGAAGGCCCGGCCGCCGAGATCGTCAGGGTCCGCGGGGAGGACGGCCCGTTCCTCGACCTGTTCGACTTCGCCTCACGCGTGGACCCCGCCCTCGTGAACCGCAGGGTGTACGACTCCCTGGCCGGTGCCGGTGCGTTCGACTGCCTCGAACCCTCCCGCGCCCGGGTCATGGCCGGCATCGAGGCGGCCATGGACTACGGGGCGAGGGTGAGGCAGGCGAGGGAGGCGGGTCAGATGTCGCTCTTCGGGGGCGGCCCGGAGCCCGACGCCGGAGTGGTGCCGGAGCTCCCCGAGGCTCCCGTGATGTCGGCAAGGGCCAGACTCAACCTCGAGAAGTCGCTCCTCGGCTTCTACCTCTCGGGTCACCCCATGGACGACTTCTCCGAGGACATCGAGGCATTCACCGACTTCGAGCCGGGCCAGCCGATGCCCGCCGGGGGGGGCAGGATAAGGACCGCAGGGGTCGTGACCTCGGTGAAGGAGATACCGTCCCGTTCGGGTCCCATAGCATTCGTCACCGTCGAGGGGCGCGAGGGCGCGTGCGAGGTCATAGCCTTCAGTGATATACTCCAGAAACACCGGCAGGCCTTCGAGCCCGGGAGCTTCCTGCTCCTGGAGGGGGAGGTCTCCGAGCGCAGGGACGAGTCGAGGCTCAGCGTGTCGGCGGTAGCGCCGATGGAGGATGCCCGGAGGCTGCTCAGGGCCGGCATCGTCCTGAGGTTCTCGACCGCCGGGGGAAACCCGGATCTGCACTGCAGGGTGGCCGAACTGCTGAGGGGAAGCCCCGGAGGAGGAGCCGTGAGGATGGAGATAGTCCAGTCCACCGGGCGCATCGTAGCGGCCGAGTCCAGGTCCATCAGGGTGGATCCGTCCGATTCCCTGCTTGCCGGCCTCCGGGATCTCCTCGGGGCCGATGCCGTGCGCATGGCGCCCGGGGTGAGGAGCCTGAGTTGAGACTGTCGCTTGCGGCGGCGCTCCTGGCCTTCTCGGCCGCATCCGCGGGCGAGCTGATGCGCATAGTGGCCGAGCCCACCGCGGGGATGCTGTCGCCCCGCACCTACTACGCCGACATGCGAACCTTCCCCACCGACGGGCTGAGGTTCGGCGTGAACGTGGGGATAGTGCCCCGGCTCATGGCCGGCGCCTCCTACGGCGGATGGGACGTCACGGGCATGGACGACCCCGAGTGGTTCGACCACATAGCCCTCCACGCCAGGTTCCGCTTCGTCGACGAGACGGAGACCTTCCCCGCGTTCGCCCTGGGCTACAGCAACGAACAGGAGCCGGAACGCTCGGGAGGGAGCTACACGCGGCCTTCGCGCGGCCTCTACATGGCCCTCTCGAAGAACTTCGCCCTCGCCGGCGATCTGGCCTTCCACGGCGGCATCTCCCTCTCACTGGAGGATTCCGACCACGCGGGATGCTGGTTCGGCGCAGACAAGTCGCTTCCCGCGGGCTTCGGGGTCGCGCTCGACTGGGACCCGGCCACCAGCGGACCCGAATCCGCACGTTTCGACGAGACGGGCGGGTTCCTGAACTTCGAATGCTACTGGCAGAGCTTCGGACAGGTGCGGGTGTCGATGCAGTTCATGGACATGCTCGAGGCCGGCGGCGACACGTACAGGTCGCTGGCCGTCGATTTCCTGGGCCTCTTCTAGGCCCGCCGACAGGAGGACCGATGGACTTCGCAGCCGCGGAGAGATATGCCGATGTCATCCTGAAGAGCGGTGTCAACCTCGCCGCAGGCCAGCCTCTCTTCGTCAGGGCCGACCCCGCGAACAGGGAGTTCGCCGGAGTGCTCGCGGGAAGGGCCTACGCGCTGGGTTCGCCCTACGTCTACACCGTCTACGGAGACACGAAGCTCGAGCTGGCAAGGCTCTCGCATGCCGGAGCCGACACGCTCTCCTACGTGCCCTCGTTCCTCCCCGGGCTCTACAGGACATACATCGAGGAGAACTGGGCCAGCGTGGCCCTCACCGGCCCCGAGGACCCCGATGCCTACGAGGGGGTGGATCCCGCACGCCTCGGCTCCATGCGGAAGGCGATGTCGAAGGCCACCAGGGAATGGCTCGAAGCCATATCCTCCAACAAGATACGCTGGAGTGTCTGCCTGTGGCCCACCCCCGGCTGGGCCGCGAAGGTGCTGGGCTCCCCCGACGACTGGGAGCGGAGGATCTGGGAGGTCCTGACGCCGATCCTGAGGCTCGATGCCGCCGATCCCGCGGCCGCCTGGCTCGCGCACGACGCCGAACTCAAGAGGAGGGCGTCCTTCCTGAACGGGGCGAGGTTCGACAGGTTCCACCTCACCGGACCGGGAACCGATCTCTATGTCGGCATGGCCCCGGACAGGGTCTTCGCCGGGGGCAGGGGAGTGGCCAGGGACGGGCGCGACTTCTTCCCCAACATCCCCACCGAGGAGGTGTTCAGCACTCCCGACTTCCGGCGGACCGAGGGCAGGGCGGCATGCACGCGCCCGGTGCAGGTCAACGGGACCAACGTCGAGGGGGCGTGGTTCGAGTTCGAGGCCGGCAGGGTGAAGGCCTTCGGGGCATCGAGGAACGAGGGGGCCCTCGCCGAATACCTCTCCACCGACGAGAACGCACGCTTCCTGGGCGAGATCGCCCTCGTGGGCACCGACTCGCCCATCTACCGCAGCGGCAGGATCTTCCACAGCATACTGTTCGACGAGAACGCGGCCATCCACATAGCCCTGGGCAACGGCTACACCGAGTGCGTCGAGCGCGCCCGGGGCGCCGGGGTGCAGGACCTTCTCGCCCGCGGGTGCAACGTATCGCTCGTGCATGTCGACTTCATGATCGGTTCGGACGAGGTGAGCGTCGACGGTCTGGACGCTTCGGGCGCCGCCACGCGCATCATCTCCGCCGGCAGGTTCGCGGTCTAGTCGGAAGGAGTCGGATTGCTCGACAAGAGGCTGCTCGAAATCCTGGCCTGCCCGGCCTGCAAGGGCCCGCTGGAGTACCGGACGGAACCGTCCGAAGTCCTGGTGTGTCACGCCTGCAGGCTCGTCTACCGGGTCGAGGAGGACATACCGATCATGCTGATCGACGAAGCCACGCCCCTGGGGGACGAGGGCTGAGACAGGCGCCGAGGCCTTCCGATCTCTATCTGTCCGTGGTCGTCAGGACCGGGGGGGGGCGGGGGGGGGCCCCCCCCCGGCACGGTCCCCGGCGAAGCGGGCGGCACGGTCTACCGGATCGACCTCGCAGCCGAGCCCGTCGACGGGAGGGCCAACGACGAGCTGGCCAGGTTCCTCGCCTCCGAGTTCGGCACCGGCAGGGACGCGGTGGAGATCCGCTCGGGGAGATCCTCCAGGAGAAAACTCGTGAGGATAGGCGATCCCCCGGCGCGGCCTCCCTGGTTCACCGGCTGACGACTCGAAGCCGGTCCACGGAATGGATCGCTGAACTGCCGGCCCGTCCGGCTCGGGTCGGCGAGTTGCCGGTCCATCCGCGATCGCGCATAATCCCCGTTCTTCCGTAGAGTTGGAGGATCTGGCGGCATGCGGCTCATCGTTCCTTCGGACTGGGACTGGACCCCCCCGGAGGGAATCCCGGTCTGCAGGCGAAGGCCGTTCGGCCCGTGCCTGGACGAAGTGGCGCGCGCCCTGGCCGAATCGGAGCGCCTGTTCGTCATAGGTACCGACGGGATGGCCGCGAAGCCCTGCTGGCTGCTGGCGACCGACCATGTCAACCTCTTCGGCGACGGCCCGCTGGTGGGTCCGAACGACGACCGGGCCGGTCCCAGGTTCCCCTCGCTCTCCGGGCTCTACGTGGATGTGGACGGCCCGTTCCTGAAGGGCACGGTGCTCCGTTCGCCTGACTGGCGTCTGGCGACACCTGCCGAACTCGCGGCCACCGGCGCCGCGGCAGCCGTGACCGAGGGAGTGCTCGAGGCCGTGAAGGCCGGCCATGGCGGCGCGAAGGCCGCACTCCTCGTCAGGTGCCACGGGCCGAATCGCTGGAACAGAAGCGCTCCGCCTCTCTCCGAACTGGTCGAGAGGCTCTCCCGGAGGGAAGAGAATTGAAGGAATCCTCCTACAAGGACAGCATAAGGCTTCCGAGCACCGGATTCGCCATGAAGGCGAACCTCCCCGCCCGCGAACCCGAGATCCTCGCATCCTGGGCCGCAGGGGACATCTATGGCGCGATCCGCGAATCGAGGCGGGGGCGCGAGACGTTCATCCTCCACGACGGGCCGCCGTACGCGAACGGGAACGTCCATCTGGGCACGGCCCTCAACAAGATCCTCAAGGACTTCGTCGTGAAGTCGCACACCATGCTCGGCTACGACTGCCCGTTCGTCCCGGGATGGGACTGCCACGGCATGCCCATCGAGCACAGGGTCGCGAGCGATTCGTCCGGCCCGGCAGGGGCTGCCGGCAGGTCGGAGATCCGCTCGAAGTGCCGCGAATACGCCGAGAGACACGTGGGGATCCAGCGCGAGGAGTTCAAGAGGCTGGGCGTCTTCGGCGACTGGGAGCATCCGTACCTCACCATGTCGCGCAGCTACGAGGCGGGCATCCTCGAGGCCTTCGCCGACCTCGTCGGGAAGGGGTACGTCTATCAGGGTCTCAGGCCGATAAGCTGGTGCAGCTCGTGCCACACCGCCCTCGCCGACGCCGAGGTCGAGTACGCCCAGAGGCGCTCACCCTCGATCTGGGTCGCGTTCGAGCAGGACGATCCGGCGGCATGGCAGGCCCGGGGCGTGCCCGCGGGCGTCGAGGTCGTGATCTGGACCACCACGCCCTGGACCCTTCCCGCGAACAGGGCAGTGGCGCTCAATCCCGCCGAGGAATACACCATCGTCGATCAGGGGCCGAGGCGTTTCCTCGTGGCCCTCAGGCGCTCCCCCGACTTCGCATCGATGCTCGAAGGGGCGTCGATCCGGGGCGGCGCCCCCCGTTTCAGGGGCTCCGACCTCGAGGGACTCCGGCTGAGGCATCCCCTCGATCCCGCCCTGCGTTCTCGGGTCATCACCGCCGAGCACGTCACGATGGACGACGGCACGGGATGCGTGCACACCGCCCCCGGGCACGGCACGGACGACTTCGCCGCGGGGATGAGATACGGGCTCGAGGTAGCGAGCCCGGTGGACCCGTCCGGCATGTTCACCGCGGCTGCCGGCCGATACGCGGGGATGCACGTACACAAGGCGGACCCCGTGATCATCGAAGACCTGCGTACTTCGGGCAGGCTCGTAGCGTCCGGCACGATCGAGCACAGCTACCAGCACTGCTGGAGGTGCCACCGGCCCCTGATCTACAGGGCGACCAGCCAGTTCTTCCTCGACCTGTCCCACGAGGGGCTCAAGGACCGGGTCCTTGCTTCGGTCGACGGCATCGGGTGGCACCCCGGCTGGGGCTACGACCGCATGAAGAACATGATGTCGGCAAGGCCGGACTGGTGCCTGTCGAGGCAGAGGGCGTGGGGGGTCGCGCTGCCCGCGCTGGTCTGCCGCTCCTGCGGAGAGGCCTTCCTGGACGAGGACATGGCCCGCTCGGCCGCCCGGATCGTGGCGGAGCGCGGCTCCGACGCCTGGTTCGAGACGGATCCGCGCGATCTGGCGGCACTCGCAGGGCGCCCGGCGGTCTGCGCGGCATGCGGTTCGAAGGACTTCGACAGGGTGGACGACATCCTCGACGTATGGTTCGACAGCTCGCTGAGCCACCGCAACGTGCTGACCCCCGAGTACGGCCTCACCAGGCCGGCCTCGGTCTATCTCGAGGCGACGGATCAGCACAGGGGCTGGTTCGGGGTGAGTCTTATCACCAGCACTGCCCTGGGGCTGGGCATCCCCTCGAGGAACATCGTCACCCACGGCCTGGTCCTCGACCCGCAGGGCAAGAAGATGTCCAAGTCGCTCGGGAACGTCGTCTCGCCCCTCGAGGTGATCGAGACCTACGGGGCCGACATACTCAGGCTCTGGTTCGCCTCTGTGGACTACACGACCGATTTCAGGGCCGAGAAGTCCGTCCTGGACGACATGCGCGAGGCCTACCGCAAGCTGCGGAACACCGTGCGCTTCCTCCTGGGCAACCTGACGGGTGACGAGCGCGCGGAGGACTTCCGGCCGGACTTCAGGGGTCTGGAGAGGTTCATGTACCTGAGGTTCAGGAAGGCGGCGGCGGAGTGCGTGGACGCATACCGCTCGTTCGAGTTCCACCGCGTCTTCCGCGAGCTCCGCAATCTCGCTACCATCGAGCTCTCCGGCCTCTTCCTCGACGCGCGGAAGGACAGGCTCTACTGCGACGCTCCCGGCGGCCCCGGGGCTTCCGGCACCCGGATGCTGCTCGGGTGGATGGCGACGGGCTTCCTCGAGCTGCTCGCCCCGATTCTCCCGTTCACTTCCGAGGAGGGCTGGCGCGAGCTGCCCGTGGGCCTGTCGAGCGCAGGGAGCGTTCACATGGCGATGCTCCCCGACGAGCCGCTCACGGAGGCCGAGGAGGCCGAGCTGGCGGGATGGGACAGGTTCCTCGAGTACAGGCGCATCGCCCTGAAGAGCCTCGAGGATGCGAGGGCCGCTGGCCTGATCGGCAGCTCGCTCGAGGCGCACGTCCGCCTGACCGTGCCCGCCGACGCGGTGGATTCCGCGAACGGCGAGCCCTGGGCCGACTTCCTGATAGTATCCACGGTCGACGCCGTGCCCTCGCCGGACGGGGAGGTCTCCGCCGCAGTCTCCCGCACTCCTCACGGGAAGTGCGAGAGGTGCTGGAGGCACATGCCTGAGGTCGAGGCCAGCCCTGAGAGGCTCTGCGGCAGGTGCGCGGCGGTCGTCGGGACGGGTGGTGGGAACGTTGAGGAGTGACAGTCCCGTGAAGGCGTTCATCGTGGCCGCAGCGGCTGTCGCGCTCGACCAGGCCACCAAGTCGCTCGCCCTCCTGAACCTCTCGTCCGTCGAACCCGTGCCCCTGCTCGGAGACGTCTTCCGGCTCGTGCTCAAGTTCAACGAGGGGGCGGCCTTCAGCCTCAGCTGGGGCGGGCCGGGTGTGCTCATCGCCATGACCGCGACAGCGGCGGCGGCCGTCACCGTCGCGATCCTCCGCTGGCGCAGGCGGAGCCCTGCCGGGATGGCGGGCCTGGGGCTCATCCTGGGGGGCGCCCTGGGGAACCTGGGCGACAGGATCTTCCGTGACGGCCGCGTGATAGACTTTCTCGACATGGGCCTGGGAGCGCGCAGGTGGCCCACCTTCAACGTGGCGGACATCGCGATCACGGTCGGCGCGCTCATGCTCGTGATACTGCACAGGGACGGGGGGAAGGTGGAGAATGCCTGAGGAGACCGGCAGCACCGGCACGGTCGTCGTGGCCGTCGGCGGGAACTCGATAATCGATCCGAAGGGGAGGAGAGGCAACCTCGACACCCATGACCTCGCCCGGGAGCTGTGCGAACAGATAGCGAGCCTCGCGGGTCGATACGGGAGCGTCGTGCTGACCCACGGGAACGGGCCCCAGGTCGGATTCGAGCTGCTCCGCAACGAGGCTGCGAAGGACGTCGTCCCCCCCGACGGGATGGACGTGAACGTGGCCGCGACGCAGGGGTACATCGGCTACCTCCTCCAGCAGGTCCTCGGCGACGTGCTCGAGGAGAGGAACGAGGAGGTCCCGATCTGCAGCCTCGTCACGCAGGTCGAGGTGGATCCGGACGATCCGGGCTTCCAGAATCCCACCAAGCCCGTCGGGCCGTTCTATTCGGCGGAGGAGGCGGCGAAGCTCGCCTCCGAGAGGGGATGGAGGATGAGGGAGGACGCGGGGCGCGGCCACAGGAGGGTCGTCCCGTCGCCGAGACCCCTCAAGATCCTCGAGCTGCCGTCGGTCAGGAACCTCGTCCATTCCGGCCAGATCGTGATCTGCACGGGCGGCGGGGGCATCCCCGTGGTGCGCAGGGGGAAGCGTTTCGAGGGGGTGGCCGCCGTGATCGACAAGGACCTAGCGAGCGCCCTCCTCGCCTCCGGCCTCGGCGCCCGGGACTTCGTCATCTCCACCGGAGTGCCCGAGGTCTATGTGAACTTCGGCAGGCCCGATCAGAGGGCGCTCAGGAGCATACGCGCGGAGGAACTGCGGAAACTGCGGGCCGACGGCCACTTCGCGGCCGGCTCGATGCTCCCGAAGATCGACGCCTCCCTCGACTTCATCGACAAGGGGGGCTCGAGGGTCGTAATCACGAGCCCCGAGAGCATCCTCTCGTCGCTGGACGGCGGTACCGGAACCACGATAGTCCCTTGATGAGGCGGCCATTGGCCTGCAACGCGGGGGGTGTCCGAGCATGGATCTTTACAGCGAGTTCCCCGTACTCTTCATAGACAACGACCTGATGGGCTCCACCGCCAACAGCAGGGCGGTGCGCGCCATCGTCGACGCACTCCAGGACGAGCACATCAACGTCCTCGAGGCCCCCACGTGCTCCGACGCGGAGGTCCACCTCAGGTCCCTCGCGAAGATCGGCTGCATCCTCCTGGACTGGGAGCTCGACTGCAGCGGCAACCCCGAGTACGACAGCACCGCGACGATGGTTCGGAAGATCACGGACAAGAGCATGGAGATCCCGCTCTTCCTGATCACCGACAAGCTCTCGGTGGCCGACATCCCGCTCGAGGTGATGAAGCGCATCGACGGATACATCTGGGCCCTCGAGGACACGCCGGACTTCATAGCGGGCAGGATCGAGCGCGACCTGCGGCAGTACGTCGACAACCTGATGCCGCCCTTCCTGAAGGCGCTCTACAGCTACGTCCAGTCGTACCGGTACTCCTGGCACACCCCAGGGCACATGGGCGGCGTGGCGTTCCTCAAGTCGCCGGTGGGGAAGGTGTTCCACCAGTTCTACGGCGAGAACCTCTTCCGCAGCGACATCTCCGCCTCCGTGCCGGACCTGGGGTCGATCCTCGAGCACAACGGGGTCAGCGGCGAGTCGGAGAAGCTGGCGGCGAGGATATTCGGTGCCGACAGGACCTACTACGTCACCAACGGCACCTCCACCGCCAACAAGATGGTGTTCCACGGCTGCGTGAAGAGCGGCGACCTCGTCCTCCTCGACAGGAACTGCCACAAGTCCATCATCCACGCGGTGATAATGACCGGAGCCATTCCCATCTACCTGAAGTCGAGCCGGAACGCCCTGGGCATCATCGGCCCCGTGCCGGTGTCGGAGTTCTCCCAGGAGTCCCTGCGCGAGAAGATCGAGACCTGCCCCTTCCTGCCGGCCGGCTCGAACCCCAGGATCAAGCTCGCGGTCCTCACCAACTCCACCTACGACGGGCTCTGCTACAACACAGAGCTGGTGAAGGACATGCTGGACGGGGTCTGCGACAACGTGCTCTTCGACGAGGCCTGGTACGCCTACGCCCGGTTCCACGACCTCTACCGCGAGAGGTACGGCATGTACCAGGGCGACGCGGACCACGGGCTGACGGTCTTCGCCTCGCAGTCCTCGCACAAGGTGCTCGCGGCAATCTCCCAGGGCTCGATGCTCCACATCAAGGAGGGCGGCCGCGAGTTCAACCACGACAGGTTCAACGAGGCCTACATGATGCACTCCTCGACCTCGCCCCTCTACTCGATCGTCGCCTCTCTCGACGTCGCGGCGAGGATGATGGAGGGCGGCATGGGCAAGATGCTCGTCGAGGAGGCTCTCGAGGAGGCCGTCGTGTTCAGGCTTAAGATGGAGCACATCGACCAGCAGGTGCGCGGCGGGGGCCCCGGGGGCTGGTGGTTCGGGATCTGGGAGCCCGACGAGGTCTTCGAGCCGGACCCGAAGAAGCCGTCGGCCAGGAGGCTCGTGGATCTCGGGCAGGTCGACGACAAGAGGCTCGTGGCAGACCCCGACTGCTGGAAGCTCGATCCCTCCGCCAAGTGGCACGGCTTCAGCGACATCTCCCGTGACTACGTCATGCTCGATCCCCTGAAGGTGACCATCACCACGCCGGGGATAGGCCCCGACGGGCGGATGACTGACTTCGGGATACCGGCCGGGATAGTGGCGAGGTTCCTCCGCGAGCGCGGGATCGTCGTGGAGAAGACGGGCTTCTACAGCCTGCTGGTGCTCTTCACGCTCGGGATAACCAAGGGCAAGTCCGGCACCCTGCTGGCCGAGCTTTTCGACTTCCGCGAGGCCTACGACGAGGACTTCAGGCTCTCGCAGGTGTTCCCCACGCTCACCGACCAGTTCTCGGTCAGCTATTCCGGCCGCACCGTGCGCGACCTCGTGCAGGAGATGCACGACTTCCTCAAGGACAAGACGATCTCGAGCGTCCTGACGGCGATCTTCGGCGGCCTGCCCGTGCAGAGGATGCTGCCGGACGAGGCCTACGGCTGCCTGGTCTCGGGCGAGGTCGAGGAGGTCTCGATCTCCCACCTCGCCGGAAGGATCTCTGCGGTCACCGTGGTGCCCTACCCGCCCGGCATCCCTCTGGTCATGCCGGGGGAGGAGTTCGGCGCCTCCGACAGCCCGGTGCTCGAGTACCTCGAGATCCTGCAGGAGTTCCACAACCGCTTCCCGGGTTTCGAGGGCGAGGTGCACGGCGCGAGGGTGAGGAAGACCGAGAGCGGCTACTTCAGGTATTCGGTAGACTGTGTCCGCCGCTGATCCGCCGGGGGCGCAGACCTGAAGGGATCCGCCCCGCGGCCTGTCCTGCCCCGGCGTGAGGTTCCGCCTCCGGAGGTGAGGAACTGGTCTGGTTTCTGATCACCCTCGTGGTCTGGAGCTCGATGGAGGCGGTATCGAAGCCCCTCATGGGCCTCTTCGACCCGTTCTCCCTCACCTTCTGCCGGTTCCTCTGCGGCATACTCGTGCTCGTCGTCTTCGCCGCATTCCGCGGCAGGCTCCTGGAGTTCAGGACGCTCGGCAGGAGGACCCTGCTGCTGCTCTGCTCGATGGGGGTGCTCAACACCTTCCTGAGCATGTCGCTGCTGCAGCTCGCCGTTCTCCACGCCACGCCCGCGACGGCGGCAACGGTGTTCTGCATACACCCGGTCATCGTCCTGGCGGCCTCGGTGGCGCTCGGCTGGGAGAGGTTCTCGTGGATCAGGACGGCGGCCTTCGCCGCCGCGTTCGCCGGCGTGGCGCTGGTCTCGGCCGCCGCGCCCGGGGGAGGGCTGGCCGGGCCGGTCTACGCCCTCATCGGCGCTGTTGCCTTCGCATCGTACACGATCATCGGCAAGAAGGTGTCGGGAGTGGTCAGCCCCGTCACCGCCAACCTGGTGTCGTTCGCCGCCGGCGTCGCCGCCCTGGCGGTCTTCATGGCGGCCACCGGCAGGGATCTCGTGCCGCGAGATCTCTCGGGCGCCGGTACGGCCGACCTGCTGCGGTTCGCGCACCTCGGCGTGCTGGTGAGCGGCGCGGGTTATCTCACGTTCTTCCGCGCCCTGAAGGCGATGCCGGTCTCGGCCGCGTCGCTGATCTTCTTCCTGAAGCCGGTGCTCGCCACGGGATTCTCGGCCGCGCTGACGGGGGAGAGGCCTTCAGCTGCTTTCTTCGCAGGCCTGGCCCTCGTCGTCCTCTCGACCGCGGTCTGCCTGATCCCCCGCCGCCGCTCCTGATCCCTTCATTTCCGCGTCAGCGGAAATGAAGAGCCCGTCAGTTGCCCGCCATTATCCTGATTCATCTGCATGGCGGGCAATGGGAGGGCCGGAGAGCATTTCCGCGTCAGCGGAAATGAAGGCTCGCCAGCATGTTTGCGGAGCAAACATGCGAGAGACCATGACGAAAGCCATGGCGTCCGTAGCTCTGCCGGTTCCCAGCGGAGCCGGCAGGATGGTGCAAGCCGGCACTTTCGCAGTCCGCCATTCACGAATCCGCAGAGTGGCGGACTTCTGACGTGCCTGCCTGTTCCTGCGGCTGCAGGAACAGGCGATTCAGATGCAGCGGCATCTCAATGCAGTACAACAATAAGACGGTTGTGCGCAAACATGATTTGGATGAAATGTCACAATATGTCGCTGGAACCATGAAGCAGATCGAGTTAAGGTGTTTATGAACTGGGACATCCAGTCGGGAGAGTATGTGCCCAGGATGCCATGACATCCACAAGTAATTGCATAACACCGGAATGCTACTTCGTCTGGTATGGCGAAGAAACGAGGGCGGCGACTCAGAGGCTGATGATACTGGGCGACTAGGTTACCAGGCTCCGAAGAGAAGATAGGGGTGGGGCAACACACCCCTCCTCTTCACAAGATGATGATGCGCTTGAATCTGCTATGACACCACCGGTGTTAACGCGGATGTCGCTTATCTTCACAGGATAACCTGTAAAATGACTATGGCTGTAACATACGGGGCCGCAAGGCTATGCGAGGGCGGTTATAACGGTAGTCTGACCCCGAGCTTCCGGTTGAAGACGCGGGAGCGGCGGTGGAGGCGGCGCTCGTAGAGCTTCCACATCGACTGGATCAGCGTGTTGTCCTCGAGCTCGTGGTTGCTCTCGGCGAACTTCATGCCCCTCCCCAGGGCGGTCCTGCCCATGTCCATCGTCAGCATGGCGTCGATGCCCTTGTTCCTGTAGTCCGGCAGTATCCCGGCCAGGTAGAAGTCGAGCACGTCGCTCTTCTTCAGGGCTCGGAGGATGTGCACGAACCCGAACGGGAGCAGCCTGCCGCGGGCCTTCTGGAACGCCCGCGAGAGGTTGGGCATGGCGATGATGAAGCCCACGAGCTTCTCGCCGTCGACGGCCAGCTTGATGAAGGAGGGGTCCACCTGGCCGAGATAGCTCTCGATGTAGAAGCCGATCTGGGCGTCAGACAGGAGGGTGGTGCCGTAGAGCTCCGAATAGCTGAGGTTGAGCACCTCGAATATCTGCCTGCCCCATCTGCCGGCGAGGTTCTTCCGGGACTTCTCGCTGAACACGCGGATCCCCGTCCTGCGGGAGATCTGCTCCGCGAGCTTCAGCATGCGCTCCGGCAGCTCGGACGGGACGGTGATCCGGTACTCGACGTAGTCGACCTCCTTGGCGTAGCCGAGCCCCTCGAGGAAGTCGCGATACCACGGCGGATTGTAGCTCCCCGCGATCGTGGGCAGCTCCTCGAAGCCCTCGACGAGAACTCCGGTGGGGTCGTTGTCCGTGAAGCCCAGCGGCCCGCTGATCTCCGTCATGCCCTGAGAGGCCACCCACTCCTCGGCGGCCGAGACGAGGAGTCGCGCCGTGGCCGGGTCCCTCTCGCACTCGAACCAGCCGAACCGCCCGCACCTCCTGTCCCACTTGCCGACATATGCGTCCGAGACGATGGCGGCCACGCGGCCCACCGTGCGGCCGTCCCTGACGGCGCGGAAGAGCTGGGCCCGCGCGGTCTCGTAGGCGGGGTTGCGCCGGGGGTCGAACTGGGCCTTCTCGTGCGAGACGAGCTGGGGTATCCAGAGTGGGTCGCCCCGGTAGAGGTCGAAGGGCAGCCTGACGAATTCGGAGATGTCCCTCGCGGAACGCACCGGCTCGATGGTAGTTGAGTGCGCCAATTCCAACTCCGGGTTTGTGGGGATGTATTACTCTGTAAGCCCGACGGTGCGCTGCCGGTTCCCGGCCTCCTCAGGACCCCCTGACGGATTCGACGGCCTTCGCCAGCCCGCCATCGTCTCCGCCCCGCGACGGGGCGACCGTGAGCGAAGTGAGCGCGGCGTCGGCCTTGCGGAGCCTGTCGACGAGGAGGATGGCTATGGCGAGCAGGAGCCGCGATCCGAGGGCGGGAGCCTCGAGGAGCGTCCTGACGAAGTCCTCCTTGTTGAGGCGATACACCACCCCGGACTCCCTGGCGGTCACTGTCGCCGACCTGGGGCTCTCGTCGAGGAACGACATCTCGCCGATCAGCCCTCCGGCCCTGATCGAAGAGAGGTATACCTTCTGCGAGGGCCGCTCGTCGGTGACGACGAACTCGCCTTCGGCGACGATGTACATCGACGTGGACTGCTCTCCCTTGCGGAAGAGCACGTCGTTCTTGGCGATCTCTACCCTGGAGCACCTGGCGAGGATCGCTTCCTCCTCCTGCTCCGTGAGCGTCTTGAAGTATCTCCTGTCCTGAGCAGCCACGGTCACCGCCTTTCCCGGCCGTCGACGGAGGATTCTGCCGCCCTCCTGCCGGAGATGGCCTTGTAGGCCTCGAACCAGACTATCCCGAGAATGCCGGCCGCCAGGCACAGAACGACGTCGACCGCATGGAGCCTGTCGAAGTGGAACAGGCGGCCCAGGAATGGAATGTAGATCACCATCGCCAGAAAAGCCATAGCCCCCGACGCGACCATCCACATGGCCCTGTTGGGGGTCCGGATGATCTCGGGCAGGCTCCGGCGCCACGACCGGTTCGTCGCTATGAGCATGATGTTGGCCACCACCAGGGTGGAAAAGGCGAGGGCCCGCGAGTCGTTCTCGGAATGCCCCGAACCGGTGGCCCACAGGAACACCGCCGTCGTCACCGCGAGCACGGACAGGCCCTGCAGAAGGCTCACGACCAGGGCCTTCCTGCCGAAGAGCCTTCGCCTGCGCGAGTCGGGCGGGCGCCTCATGGCGTCCCTCTCCTCACCCTCGGCCTCGAAGACTATGGAGCATGCCGGGTCGATGATCATCTCGAGGAAGGCCACGTGAACCGGCATGAGGATCAGCGGCCAGCCCATCAGCACCGGCAGCAGCGAGAGGCCGGCCACGGGGACGTGCACCGCGAATATGTAGGCGAAGGCCTTGGATATGTTGTCGCGGATCCTCCTGCCCTCGCGCACCCCCCTGACGATGGAGCGGAAGTTGTCGTCGAGAAGGACGAGACCTGCGGCCTCCCTCGCCACGTCGGTGCCCCGCGCCCCCATCGCAACCCCGATGTCCGCCGCCTTCAGTGCCGGAGCGTCGTTCACGCCGTCTCCGGTCATCGCGACGGTCTCGCCTGCGCGCCTGAGCGCCTCGACCACCCGGAGCTTCTGCCTGGGCACCGCCCGGGCGAAGACCGACACCTCCGGAAGCCTCCTCATCAGCTCGTCGTCGCTCATCCTGTCCAGTTCGCCGCCGGTGATGAGCCCGCCCTCGCCGAGGCCGGTGTCGCAGGCGACCTCGAGGGCAGTCGCCGGGTAGTCGCCGGTGATCATCATCACGTTGATCCCTGCGCCCCTGCATTCGGCCACCGAGTCGGCCACGCAGGGCCTCACCGGGTCTCTCAGCCCTATCAGTCCGAGGAACTCGAATTCGAGATCGTGCTGGCCCTCCGGAAGGCTTCCGTCGAAGGCCGCTGCGGCCACGCCCAGCACCTTCAGGCCGCCGGCAGCCATGGCCTGGACCCTCGCCTCGATGTCGGCAAGCCTCTGCGGAGGTTCGTGGCACAGGTCGGCGATGGCCTCCGGCGCGCCCTTCGAGGCGATGAGGTATTCGGAGCCGTCCGGCGACCTCCATACGTGGGAGAGGGCCATCAGTTCGGAGCTCAGCGGGTATTCCCTGACGAGGATCCAGTCGTCGTGGAGATGGGCGGTGCCCGAGAGCAGGGAGGTCCCCGCCTCCCTCACGGCGCGGTCCACCGGGTCGATGGGATTGCCCTTGCTGGCCAGCACGGCGTATTCGAGGAGGCCGTGGAGCTCGTCCGCGAGATCCCCTCCGGACCACGATCCGCTCCCGTTCTCCATCCCGGCCAGTTCCAGTGTGTTCAACGTCAGGGTGCCGGTCTTGTCCACGCAGAGGAATGTCGCTGTGCCGAGCGCCTCCACTGCGGGCATGGTCCTGCAGAGCACTCCGTGCTTCGACAGGCGCCATGCTCCCAGGGCGAGGAAGATCGTGAGAACCACGGGGAACTCTTCCGGGAGCGTGGCCATCGCCAGGGTGATGCCCGCCAGGATCCCGTCCTTCCAGGCTTCCGGGCCGGCCCCCTTGGAAAGCGCCGACACGACTGCGGTCAGGGCGCAGAGTGCGAGGCCCAGGACGGCCAGCCTCGAGACGAGCCGCGAAGTCTCCCTCTGTAGCGGTGTTCTCGGGGCCTCTGTCTCCCTCATCATCACGCCGATCCGGCCCAGCTCCGTCCCCGCCCCCGTGGCGGTCACCTCTGCGACTCCGAAACCGGATGTCACGAGAGTCCCGGAGAAGACGCGCGAGGAAGAACCGGCATCGTCCGCAGGGTCGCCGGAGGCCTTCGGCACCGGTGCCGATTCGCCCGTGAGGCAGGATTCGTCCACGAACAGGTTCATCGAGTCGGCGAGCATGCCGTCCGCCGCGACCCTGTCGCCCTCGGAGACTATGAGCAGGTCGCCGGGCACGACGTCGCGCCCCGGTATCCTGATCCTCGATCCGCTCCTCACCACCAGGGCCCTCGGGCTCGAGATGTCCCTGAGCGCCTTGAGAGCCTTGTCGGTCCTGCGTTCCTGGACGATGGTGATGACGATCACGAGAGCCACGAAACCCAGGAGCATGGCGGCGTCCTGCGGCTCCCTGGCGACGAAGAGGTAGAGGCAGCCGGAAGCCAGGAGCAGGAGCAGCATGGGCTCGCTGACGACGTCGAATACGAGCTTGAAGAGCCCTCGCGAAGACGACCGGGGCAGTTCGTTGGGGCCTTCGGAGGCGAGCCTGGCTGCCGCCTCTTCGTGTGACAGGCCTTCGAGGCCTCCCAGTTCACGGGTTTCGGGCATGGAACGGCACCTCCGTGGTTCAGTTCTGCCTGCGGAGGTGTCCGCCGCTTTGAGCCCGTGGCCTGAACCGGTTGCGGTCGGTGATGACTGTCCGTCGGAGCCTGCAGGACGGGGCAGCCGCGACCGCCGGCGAGCTTGCCGTATCATCCCGCATCCGCAGTATAATAACCCAACCCCGTTGAGTGGGGGAACAACAGGAGGGATCGATGAGAAGCTTGCTTGTGTCCGCCGTTGCCGTACTCTTCGTCCTCGCAGGGTGCAAGGCGCCGGCGCCCAGGATCGAACTGCAGGCCCCGGCGGAGCTCTCCGGGGGAAGCGAGTTCCAGGTGACATGGGTCGGACCCGACAGCGTCGGCGACTACATCACCATCGTTCCAGCCGGTGCAGCCGAGGGTGACTGGGCCGAGTACGCCTACACCGCGCAGGGCAATCCCGTGACACTGCACGCGCCCTATGCCGCAGGCCAGTACGAGGTCAGGTACGCCACCGAGAAGACGACGCCAGACTCCACGCTGGGCAGGATCACGATCACCGTCACCGCCGTCGAGGCATCCGTGACCGCTCCTGCAACCGCCGATGCGGGCACCCAGTTCGAGGTCACCTGGACCGGCCCCGCGAACCCCGACTGCTATGTGTACATGGTGGCCGAGGGCGCGCCCGAGGGTGACTGGGCAGGTTCGGAGTGGTACTACGTCAGCTCCGGCAATCCCCTGACCTTCACCGCTCCGCCGGTATCCGGCAACTTCGAGATCAGGTTCGCCACCGAGCTCACGGAGCCCGACTCCACCCTCGCCAGGGCCGTTGTCGCAGTCAGCGGCCTGGGCGGCGTCACGCTCTCCGCCCCCGCCTCCGTCACGGCCGGCGCGGCGTTCGACGTCACGTGGGCGGGCACCGCTGCCGAAGGCGAGTACATCGTGGTCGTCCCCTCCGGCACCCCCGAGGGTGAATGGGCGGGATGGGAGTGGTACTACGTCGCCGAGGGCAGCACCCTGACCTTCACCGCCCCCGCGGCCGGCGAGTACGAGATCCGCTACGTCACCGAGGCCACGGATCCGAACACGACCATCACGAGGATTCCGCTCGCTGTAGAATAGCAGACTGGAAGAGACGGAAGGGCGCCGGGCGACCGGCGCCCTTTCCTATATGCTCAGATCGAGGGTGTAGCCGAGGAGGAAGCTCCGTCTGTCGAAGTGGAAGCTGACCCCGGAGCCCCGGAGGGCGGGGGCGCGATCGAGGAAGGAGTCGAGCCAGTCCGGGACCGGGATGAGCGTCTCCCGCTCGCGGCAGGCCATGCCCGCCGCGAGGGACTCGATCCCGCGCGGGAGCAGCAGGAGCCGCCCGTCCGCGGGCTCCTCCGTGCCGGCCATCCCGCAGGGCAGGGCGGTTTCGTCCGCACCGGACCCCGGAACGCCCATGGGCGCGGATGCCGCCACCCACGCCGAAAGAAGGATCGAGGAAACCGTCATGCCCATACATTGGTATTATAACACTCGGCCACCGGGTTGTTCCCCGGCGACAGCCCCGGGAATCCTTCGAGAGCCGGAGACGGCGAGGCACCCATGTATGGCAACCTCGAGTCCATCTACACCGGCGATGATCTGAGAGACGCCGCCGCCTGGCTGATCGACCCCGTCTCGCGCTGCCGCACGCTCGACAGGGCCCGGACACGCATCCTGAACGAGCTCGGTGGAATCCAGGCCCGCTTCACCGACGACCAGGGATTCAGATATTCGACGGTGAGGGACTGCGCCAGGGCTCTCAGAGGCATGCTGCTGCCCCACTCGGAGGAGAAGGCGGGCTTCTCCGTCCTCGAGAAGCTGATCGCCATCCAGAGAGGCGGAGCCGGGGGCGGGCAGTCGCCCGCGTTCAATGCCGAGTTCATCAACCTCTTCAGGGGGCTGGCGGGCAGGGCCGGGTCCTGGATGATGAACGACGAATCCGACACGAGATCCCTGTCGGGCAGGGAGGCTGCCGTCCGGAGATCAGGCGAGCTGGACCGGATCTGGCAGACCGTCGAATCCTGGATGAACCGCTGGGAGGACGGTCTGACTCCGGAAGCCGTCAGCCGGAGGGAGGACGGGCGGCGGCGGGTGCTCGACATCCTGGGCGGCGGCGAACGCGACTGGGACGACTGGCGCTGGCAGGCCGCGAACGCTGTGACATCGCCCGGGCTGCTCGCGAGGCTGATCCCGGGCATCGACACGTCAGGGGTCGAAAAGGCGGCCGGACTCTCCATCCCGTTCGCCGTCACCCCCTACTACGCGTCCCTCATGGACCCCGGCGCCGGCCCGGGCGACCGCGCACTCAGGGCGCAGGTGGTGCCCTCGAAGGAGTACGTCGAGTCCTTCGAGGCCGCGCGGCACAGGGCGGATCTCGACTTCATGCGCGAAAGGGACACGTCACCCGTCGACCTCGTGACGAGGAGGTATCCCGCGATCGCGATCCTGAAGCCGTACAACGCCTGTCCGCAGGTCTGCGTCTACTGCCAGCGCAACTGGGAGATTGAGGGGGCCATGTCGCCGACTGCGATGGCCCCCGAATCCGGTCTGAACGATGCGCTGGACTGGATTGCCGACCACCCGTCGATCCGCGAGGTGCTGGTGACCGGAGGCGATCCTCTCGCGATGGACGACTCCAGCCTGGGCTCGATACTCCGGAGGATCGCCGCCATCGACCACGTCGATCTGGTGAGGATAGGCACCCGTACTCCCGTGACCATGCCGATGAGGTTCACGCCCGGCCTTCTCGATCTCCTCTCCGACTTGAGGTCGCCGGGAAGGCGCGAAGTGGCGGTCGTGACCCACGTCCAGCACCCCTGCGAGATCACCCCCGCTGCAGTGAGGGCGGTCGATGCCGTCAGGATGAGGGGGATCGCCGTCTACAACCAGCTCGTGTTCACCTACTACATCTCGAGGCGGTTCGAGGCGGCGAAGCTCCGGATGCTCCTGCGCCGGATCGGGATCGATCCCTACTACACCTTCGTGCCCAAGGGCAAGCAGGAGACAGTCGAATACAGGGTGCCCATCGCAAGGATCCTGCAGGAATACCAGGAGGAGGCCAGGCTCCTCCCCGGCACCCGCCGGACGGATACGCCGGTATACAATGTCCCCGGCCTCGGAAAGAACTATCTTCTCGCCAATCTGAACAGGGATCTGGTCTCGGTGATGCCGGACGGTTCGAGGCTCTACGAGTTCCACCCCTGGGAGAAGAACATCACGAGACAGGGGGGATACCTGGGCACGGACGTGCCCGTGCTGGACTACCTGTCCCGGCTCGCCGCGGACGGCGAGGACATCTCGGACTACTCGAGCATCTGGTACTATTACTGAGGCTTTTCATCACACTGCGACCGATTCCCCGGGAGGTTCCTCATGGAGTTGCTGTTGGCGAATCTCATCCCCGTGCTGGCAGCGCTCGACCCGGCCGCCTGCCCGGTTCCGCCGCCCGTTGCAGAGATGCGCCCCTTCACGGTCGAGTCCCCCTGCGGCGACCGCGTCGACGAGTACTACTGGATGCGCGACAGGAAGGACCCGGCCGTGATCGCCTATCTCGAGGCGGAGAACGCCTACGCCGACTCCCTGATGGCGGGGACGGCGCCTCTCGTCGACAGCCTCGTGGCCGAGATGGAGGTCCGGATTCCGCTCTCCGACTCGTCCGTCCCGTATCCTTACAACGGATTCCTCTACTGGAGCCGCTTCGACGAGGGGAGCGACTATCCCGTCTACATGAGGCGCCCCGAGACCGGAGGCCAGGCCGAGACGGTCCTGGACGTCGCCGCGCTGGCATCCGGCAGGGAGTACATGGATGCGTGGCCCGGGATGAGCCCTGACGGCACCATCGCGGGCGTGGCCTTCGACACGACGGGTTCGCTCGAATACACTATGGTCTTCGTCGAGATGGGCACCGGGAGGCTGCTGGACGACACGCTCAGGGGCACGGACGGGAGCCTGGTCTGGGGCAACGACTCGCGCACCGTCTTCTATGGAGCCCTGGACAGCACGTGGCGCACCTGCAGGATCATGAGGCACGCGCTGGGCACCCCGGCGGCGGCCGACACGATCGTCTTCGAGGAGGACGATCCCACCTTCTGGCCCTACGTGTACAAGTCCCCGGACGACGGATACGTCCTGATAGAGACCTCCAGCACCGAGTCCTACGAGACCTGGATCCTCGACGCCGACGATCCCGAAGGCGCGTTCCGCGTCGTAGAGCCGAGGACCCCCGGTCTCGAGTACAGCGTGGAGACCCTGGGCGACACGCTCTACATCCTGACCAACCTCGCGGCGCAGAACTTCCGCGTGATGACGGTGCCGGCATCCGAGCCTGCCGCCGCCCGCTGGACGGAGGCCGTGCCCGCGAGGGACGACGTGCTGATCGAGGATGTAGAGGCCTTTCCCGGCTGCCTGGCGATGCTCGTCAGGAGCGGAGGCTTCTCGCAGCTCCGCACGGTGGACCTCTCCACCGGCGTCGAGACCGTGGCGGCGGGGAGCGACGAGCCTTCGACGCTCTGGTTCGAGAGCAACCGCCGGCCGTCCGACCGTCTGGTCCGCTACGGCTACTGCTCTCTGACGACCCCCGTGCAGACCCGCTCACTCGACCTCGAGACGGGCGTCTCCGCCATCCTGAAGCAGGACTCCATCGGGGGCGGCTTCGACGCCGCCCTGTACAGCTCGGCGGTCATGTACGCTCCATCGCACGACGGGATCGAGATCCCCATCTCCATGGTCTGGCGTTCCGACATGGGCGGTCCCGTCGACAGGCCCCTGCTGCTGGAAGGATACGGCGCCTACGGCTACAGCTCCGATCCGTGGTTCTCGAGCTCGATGCTCAGCCTTCTCGACAGGGGGTTCGTCTTCGCCACCGCCCACGTCAGGGGTGGCTCGGAGATGGGCAGGAGCTGGTACGAATCCGGGAGGCTCCTCCTGAAGAGGAACACCTTCCTCGACTTCATCGCCTGCGCCGAGTACCTGGCATATGCAGGCGTGACCGGCCCGGACAGGATGTTCGCAAGGGGCGGGAGCGCCGGCGGCCTGCTCGTCGGGGCGGTGGCCATGATGAGACCGGAGCTCTTCAGGGGCGTGGTGGCCCAGGTGCCGTTCGTGGACGTCGTGACCACCATGTTGGACCCGAGCATCCCCTTGACCACCAACGAGTACGAGGAGTGGGGCGACCCCTCCGATCCGGTCTTCTACGACTACATGCTGTCCTACTCGCCCTATGACAACGTTGGGGCGCGCGACTACCCGGCGCTGTACGTCACGGCGGGATGGAACGATTCGCAGGTCTGCTACTGGGAACCGGCCAAGTGGGTGGCCAGGATCCGCAGGCTCCGGACCGACGACGATCCGCTCGTATTCAGGACGGAGATGGGCGCCGGACATGCCGGCGCCTCGGGCAGGTTCGGATGGATGGAGGACGCGGCCTCGGAGCAGGCATTCCTGCTGGGTCTGCTCTGACCCCGGGGCCGCCTCTCCCTACTCTATCCCGTACGTGATCGTGACGCTCGTCTGGACCGACATCTCGGCGGGGGTGATCGCCGGCGGCGCCATGCCTCCGCCTGCATACTCGCCGGTGCTTATGGAGGCGGACATCGCCCCGTATCCGTAATACGGATCGTAGTAGTCGTAGGAGTACTCGCTGATCATGGTGGGCTCGCCCAGCGTCACGCCCGTCGCCGATGCGAGCTGTCCGGCCCTGTTCTGCGCATCCTCGACCGCCATGATCCTGGCCTCGTCGTACAGCGCGGCCCTGTCCGAGATGGCGAAGGAGACCGAGGAGATGTAGTTGGCACCGCCCTCCACCAGCGCGGCCAGGACGTCTCCGACACTTTCGGTGTCGTACAGTTTCAGCGTGGCGTAGTCGGAGACGTGGTACAGCAGCACGTCGGTGTACTCATAGGTGTACTCGTCGTACTCGTACTCGGTCCACAGGCTGTAGGAGCTGGTGGCGATGTCGTCGGCATCCACACCTTCGCGCACGGCGGCGTCCCGTGCACCCCGCATCATCCCCGAGGCCTCGTCCACGGCCTCCGCAGCCGAATAGCCGGTCACGTCGACCCCGAAGGTTATGGTGGCCATGTCCGGCTCGCTCCAGGCCGTCCCCGTCCCGGTGACGGATATCTGGCGCGGATAGACGTAGGGGTCCTGCGCCGAGGCTGTCCCACAGACCATCAGCAGCACTGCTGCCGCCATCATCGTCCTCGTCATTCTCATCCTCCTCCTGTTTGCCGTCCACGACCTGTACATACCCCGCGAGGCCGTGATAGATTCCACGAGCCCGGTCCCCGGGCAATATGCACCCCCGGCCGACTTCGGTCATTCCAGCCTCGCCGGAAGGATCCGCCGACGCGATGAGAGTGTTCGTCCCCCCGTTCATCGTCGATGGAGCCAGAAGAGGCTTCTTCAGCGGAATGGTCCCGGGGGCGGTCGTGATGATCGACTTCCCGGGCTTCACCGGGCTCACAGAGGAATACATGGCCCGCGGCACCAGGGGCGCCGAGGAGCTCTCGCTCGTTCTCAACTGCATGCTCGGGACCGCGGTGGAGGGGATCGTGGCCGCGGGTGGCTTCATCGGGGGCTTCGCCGGGGATTCCGTCACGGGCGTCCTGCCCGGGAGAACCTCGGCGGAAGCCTCCAGGACCGCCGCTGAGATCTCGCATGCGCTGGCCTCTCGAAAGGGTTCCGGCCCCGGATCGCTCGTGAAGATTGGCATCGCTTCCGGAACGGTGTCCTGGGATGTCATCCCGGGCCGCAGCCGGCTGTTCCACTATTTCTCGGGCGCTCCCGTGGCCGCGGCCTCGGCGGAGCAGGAGGCCTGCGCCCCGGGTGCGGTCCGGTCGGCGGGTCACGTCGCCGTGCCGGATGCCGCCCCTGCCGCGGGAGCCGCGGGATCCGCCCCGATGCCCTGCTGCTCGGGCGACTTCTTCGTGACCGAGCGTGTGGGCTCGCTGGCCTCACAGGGAGAGTTCAGGTTCGTGACGAGCGTGTTCGTATCCGGACCCGCAGAAGGTCCGGGACCGGGCAGGGAGTTCGTGGCGCGGGTCCTAGACCTTGCGGAAAGGTACGACGGGTTTCTCAGCGGAGTGGATACGAAGCCTGCGGGTGCCAACCTGCTGGTGCTGTTCGGCGCGCCCGTCACCCACGAGGACGACGCGGCGAGGGCCGACGGCTTCCTCGCCGACCTGCTCGGGCCGCATGCCGGGTCGGCCAGGGCGGGGGTCGAGTGCGGCGAGGTCTTCGCCGGACTGCTGGGTTCGGGGAGCCATACGGCCTATACGGCGATCGGAGCCCCGGTCAACCTGGCCGCGCGGCTGCTGTACCTCGCCTCGGGCGGCTGTGCTCTCTCCGGCCCGTCGTTCGCCCGCAGGAGCCTGCTCAGGCGTTCGCAGGGCATGATCGTAAGCCTGAAGGGCATCAGGGCCGGTGTGGAGGCGGTGAGTCTGTCCCCGGGGGGATCCCGGGAGACCGCGTCCGGTTTTTCCGGGATCTTTGCGGGAAGGCAGGCCGAGATGGATGCTCTCGGAGCACTGCTCCCCGCCGGACCCGGAGATCCCGCCCGGCAGGTGCTGGTCACCGGGGAGGCCGGTGCCGGCAAGAGCAGGCTCCTCCACGAGTTCGAAGCCGTGCACGGGGAAGCCGCGTTCCATCACCTCAGGTGCGACGGGATCCAGCAGAGGGGTTTCAACCCCTTCGCCAGGCTTCTCCGGCAGCTGTCGGGGCACTCGGAGGGGATGGATCCTCCGGAAGGCCGGCGGCTCTTCGAGGCGCGGCTCGCCTCGCTCGGAAGACCCGGGGCTGCGGTTCCCGGCTTCGGAGGCGAGTTCCTCGACCAGGCGGAGTTCCTCAGGAGCCGCGCACCGGCCCTCGGATCACTGCTCGGGATGGAATGGCCCGATTCGGTGTTCGGGAAACTCGATCCGAAACTCAGGTTCGACAACATCCTGACATCCCTGAGAGGCCTCCTGGGCATCCTGGCGGGCGGAGCACCCTCGGTCATCGTGATAGAGGACGCCCACTGGCTCGACCGTGATTCGAGGAAGGCCCTGGAACTCGCCGCCCCGGCGCTTTCGGCGGAGCCCATACTCTGGATGGCGCTCGCAAGGCCGCAGGCCGGTTCGGATCAGCCCTTCGAGCCGCTTCCCGGATCCCGGGCCACCGTGATCGACCTCCCAGGCCTCGAACCGGGGGCCGCCGCCTCCCTGGTCTCGTCGGAGCTTCGCGGCAGCCCGTCCGAAGCCCTTTCCGGGTACATCCACGCCCATACCGGGGGAAACCCGCTCTTCGTGGAGCAGTACTGCCGCTTCCTCTCTGAGCGCGGCCTGGTGGAGGAAGCTTCCGGAGGCCTCGCGCTCTCTTCTGTCGTCGAGGGCCTTCCGGCCGACCTCAACCCGGTGCTGGTGGCCAGGATCGACCGCCTTCCGACCAGTGTGCGGCAGGCCGTACAGGCCGCTTCCGTGCTCGGAAGGGAGTTCGAGGCCGACGTGCTCGCATCCATGCTGGGGGAGGACGATGCCGGGGCCGTGCTCCTCCGGGGTGTCGAGGAGCAGATCTGGCAGCCCGCGGGGGGCCGGCTCCACATGTTCCGGCATGCGCTCCTGCGGGATGCGGCCTATTCGATGCAGCTCGGCGCGAGGCTCGCGGAGCTCCACGCGCTCGCCGCCGGCGCGATCAGGGCTCTGCGGGGCGGGGATCCCGCCTTCCTGGACGATCTGGCGTACCATTACGAACGCGCGGGGATGATCCCGGAGGCGGTCGAGTACCTCGGGCTCGCCGCTGCCCAGGCTGCGCACAGCTATCTGAACTCCCAGGCCGTGGATCTCTACTCGCGGCTGGCCTCCCTGCTGCCCGACGGGCGCGGGAAGGCCCGGGCCATCCTGGCGATGGCCGACGTGGAATGGGCTTCCGGCTCGTGGGACGAGGCCCTCGCCCACTGCCGCTGGGCCATCGACATGTGCCGCCTTCTCGGGCTGCATGCGCTCGAGGCGAACGCACGCCAGCGGGCGGGGAGGATACTGCTCGACACGGGCGACGAGGATGCAGGCATGGAGACCCTGCGCGAGGCCGAAGCCTGCCTCGACAGGGAGGAGGATTACTCCACCAGGTCGAGGATCATCATGGTCAGAACGAGCTTCCTGCTCCAGTCCAACACCCGCGAGGGGATGGAGGAGGCCCTGGAGACCGGGCTCCGGTACGCCATCCAGTCGGGCGACGAGGAGCAGTGCCTCAGGGTCAGGGGGAACATGGGCAACTACTGCCTCGAGGTCGGCAACTTCGCCGCGGCGCTCTCCCATTACGAGGACGTCAGGAACGGAGCCGAGAGGCTCGGGATAACCCAGCTCAAGGCACTGTCGCTGGGGAACATGGCCCTCGCCAGCAAGTACCTCGGCGACGAGGCGAGGGCGGTCACCCTCTTCAGGGAGCAGCTCGCGCTGGCGAACGAGATGGGCAACCACCTCCTTGCGGTGCTCGCCCTGGGCAATCTGGGCAGCTCGCTCTCCCGCGGGTGGGAGTGGGCCGGTGCGGCCGACCTTTTCAGGCGGGCGGCGCGGATGGCGGCCGACCTCGGAGCGGCGCAGCACGAGGGGATAGCGCGCTCGAACCTCTGTGATCATTGCCTCAGGACCGGCGAAACTGCGGAGGCGCTCCACAACTCCACCGAAGCCGTGAGACTCTGCAGGGAGAAGGGGTTCGAATACTACATCGGGAGCTTCCTCCTGGTCCATGCGAGGGCGCTGCTCTGTTCGGGAAGGCCGCGCGAGGCCATGGAGGCCGTGGAGGAGGCCATCGGCCACCCGATGATGGACGACTACAGGAAGCCTGCCGCCATCATCACGGCGGCCGCACTCGCCCAGACCGGCTGCAGGGGCGAATCCCTGGTGATCCTCTCTGCAGAGGCCCGCTCGGCTGACCTCGAGACGGCCGCGGAAGCCTCCTGGCTCCTCTGGAGGCTCACATCGCTCGATGCCGACAGGTCGGCGGCGGTGGAATCCAACCGGAGATGGCTCGCGGAGGGGCGGTACCCCTGGGTGACGGCCTCCAGGCTGCGCTCGATGGGCGAGGACGTCTCGTCCCTACCGGCCGTCCCGGATCACGAATCGGACATGCTGGCCGGTTGCTGAACAGCCGGCCGGACGAGTCCAGCACCGGCCGGGACTGGACGGGAAATGAGAATATTCTCATAATTGGCCATGGCCAGACCCAGAACCGCCTGCAACGTTTCGCATGTCCCGGCTCGTCGCCGCGCGGTCTTCCACGGCCGTGGAGAAGCCTGTGACGAAGTCCTGGGCACCGACGAGGTGGAGGCCCTGAGGCTGGCCGACCTCGAAGGCCTGTACCTGGAAGAGGGCGCCTGCTCCATGGGCGTTTCCAGGGCCACCTTCGGCAGGATACTCGAGAGGGCCAGGCGCAAGACCGCCCGTGCGGTCGTCACAGGGTCCGCTCTCGCGATGGAACCGGGCCTGCACGGCTCAGGGGACGGCTGCTGCACCTGTCCCTCCTGCCGCAGGGCGGATGCGGGCGGTCCGGGCGGCATGCCGCGGGGCGGGGCGCTCCGTACACTGACGTGTGGATCGATCGAAGGGAGTCCCGTGATGAGAATCGCCTGTCCGGCAAGGGCCGATCTCGGGCTGGAAAGCCCGATCTGCGAACACTTCGGCTCGGCGCCGGGATTCGTGGTGGTAGACACCGCCACGATGACGGCTGCGTACCTGCCCAATCCGGGCCATGAGCACGGCCACGGCATGTGCAGACCCCTCGCGGCATTCGAGGGCGATCTGCCCGATGCGGTGGCCGCAGCGGGCATGGGGGCTGGAGCGCTCGAAAGGCTCTCGGCCTCCGGGATAGACGTATACATCGTCTCGGCCTCCACGGTGGGCGAGGCTGTCGCGGCCGTGGTCTCCGGCGGCGCCCCGAAGGCAGGCCCATGGTCGGTCTGCGCCGGTCACGGCCACCACGGCGGAGGATGTCAGGATCACCACTAGGATCCCACCGGTCACGCCCGGGGATTTCGATGCGCTCCTGGGGCGCCTCGAACCCCGCATATGCGTGGACGTGGCCACGGGCAGGGGGGACTCCCTCCGCGCGATACTCGCGGCCTGCCCTTCCTGCTCGGTCCCGGTGGGTTTCGACTCGTCCCTGAAGGCGCTCAGGGCGGCCCGGGCACAGGATGACGCGGCAGGGCTCCCGCTGGCGGCAGGCGACGCATCGAACCCCCCCATCAGGCCCGGATCGGCCGATCTCGTATCTGTGGTCAACTCGCTCCATCACTTCGAGCGGCCCGCCATCGTCGTCGACCGGGCGGCGGAACTGCTCCGCCCCGGGGGGGCGATGCTCGTGGTCGAGATGTACCGGGACGGGCAGAAGGGGCCGTCAATGACCCACGTGCTGATGCACTCATGGTGGGGCAGGATCGACAGGCTGAACGGGATCCCCCACTTCGAGACCATGACGAGGGCGGCCATGCACCGCCTCCTGTCGGGACACGGGCTTCGCCTGGAGGCGTGGACCGACGACGGGGCCGGCCGGGGTACGAAGCAGGGCTGCGGAAGTCCCTCTCCGGGAGCGGAGGAGATCGGGAGGCTCGGAGCCGTCATCGATTCATATTCCGCCAGGATACCGGAAGACGCGCCCGGGGCCGGGGAACTCGCCGCGGAGGGGGAGAGGCTGAGGAGGCGCGCGGCCAGGATCGGCTTCGCTCCCTCTGCGAGCCTGCGATTCCTGCTCTTCAGAGACGCGGGCTGAAACACCGGGGGGCTCTCGGGCTATAATTGCTGCGCCCATGTCGGGCGGATCGGCAAGGAGGCCGGCTTGACGAGGATCGTGCTCTTCTTCGGGATTGCATCCCTGCTGCTGCTGCCGGGGTGCACCAGCACCACCATCATCTACAACTACGGGGATACCGGAAAGCCCGGACCGGACACCGTCTTCGTGGTGAAGCCCTCATCCGGGACCCCGGTGCCGCCCGGACCCCACATCCCCGGCCCGGGTTCCGGAGACACCGTCCAGCCGGTCCCCCCCGACACTTCGGGGACGGGTGCGATCATCCCCGGGCGCTGGTCCTCGGTGCAGACGCTCACGCCCGGCACCGCCCGCCTGGAAACGATCGTCTCGACCATCGATTCGCTCGTGATCTACCGAGTCCTCGGGAACGGGATCAACGGCAGGCGGAGCGCCATCCCCGAGGAGAGCCCCCGCGGCATCTCGCTCAACCCGGAGACATGGCGCGACATCTCCTCCGGTGAGTGCGAGTACTTCCTGACACTGGTGCTCACGAGCCACGAAACATGGCTCGACGTCCAGGGCTCGCCCGAGGTCCTGCGCCTCGAGGCCGACGGTGCGCCGTTCGCGAGGTTCACACTGGGTTCCGCCGCCTGCGTGACGCCCGTGCAGCTCGCCTCGGGCGGCTACGAGGTCTCGTTCCGATTCCCCACGACCGCTGCGGTCCTCAGGGCCCTGGCCGCGAACGAGAACGTCTCGGCCAGGGTCACCGAGTCGGGGATGACCTACCTCGACACCTGCTCCGCCGACAACAGGCTGAACTTCCAGACCTTCTTCGACGTCTACGTCATGGGTGACGGCACCAAGGACTCCGGCGGCGGCGGGAGCGCCGCGCCGTCGGAGACGGTTCGCTGAAGGCAGGCTCCGCGGCGCGAGCCGCGGATCGGGATCGACCGTATCGACGGGAGGACTGGCATGGGAACCAGGGGAAGGCAGATCGTGGGTCTAGACGTCGACGGGCTCGTGGCCACGCTGAACAGGGCCCTCGCGGACGAGTGGCTGGCGCACTACCAGTACTGGGTCGGCTCGAAGGTCGTGATGGGCCCGATGAAGGACGCGGCCGTCGCAGAGCTCGTCCAGCACGCCGCCGACGAGATGCGGCACGCGGAGATGGTTTCGCTGCGCATCGTGCAGCTCGGGGGGACGCCCGTGCTGAAGCCCGGGGACTGGTACGGGCTCTCGAACTGCGGCTACGACGCCCCCGAGGACCCCTTCATCCAGAAGGTCCTCCAGCAGAACATCAAGGGGGAGCAGTGCGCCATCGAGGTCTACGACCGCCTCGTTAAGGAGACCTTCCAGAAGGACATGGTGACGTACAACATGGCCCAGGCCATCCTGGCCGACGAAGTCGAGCACGAGGAGGACCTCCAGTCGCTGCTCGAGGACTACGAGGCCATGATGGAGAGGGCCAGGATCCGCTGAAGGGGCCGCTCAACCCAGCAGCGAGGCCAGCCCCCAGAAGCTGAAGGCGAACCTCCAGCGCATCTCCCATTCGTCCTCTCCGTCGGGCGGATCGGAGACCCACGCCGGGAACCATGCCGTGACGAAGGCCGCCCGGAGGCTCAGGCCCGCGTTCGCCAGCATGCCCGGCATGCTAATGTCGCCGAAGGAGTCCTCGATCCAGCCGACATCGGCGAAGACCGAGACCGGCAGGGGCGAGAACGAGACGGTCTCGCCGATCCCGATCCCGACAGTGCCGTGCAGGTCGCTTTCACCGTAACCCGGCATGGCCGGGCCCGATTCGACGAAGAAGTGCTCCAGGGGCGACAGGTATCCCGAGGGCGGCAGCATCCACCCGAGCGCCCCGTATGATGCGAGGCCCCCTCCCGGGCGGTACGAGTACTGCAGCGGGGTGTCCTCCGAGGCGCAGCCGGCGAACACGCGCGTCCCCGGCGTCCCCGGGAGGGCCGTGAGCCCGAGCGAACCCTCCGCCTCGACCGCGATCCATGGCTCCCCGTCCCAGTCCGGGCTGCCCCGGAGAGCGATCCATGCATTCCTGTACGAGGACATGCCCATGTCCCACGACGAGGCCGAGGCATTCAGCACGGCTCCGCAACCCTCGTCGTACTCCGACCCGTCCAGCATGGAGTTGTCCGACACGCTCTCGAAGGAGGCTCCGGCCGAGACCGATCCGGACGGATCCGACGGGTAGACCCCCTCGAACGTCCTGTAGACCGATGCCGAGACCTCCTCGCGACCGTACATCGAGGACATGTCCACCGAGAGGCCGGTCGAACCGGTGGTGCTCCGGGCCAGGGGCCTGTCCAGGGCCAGCGCCCAGGAACCGGGGCGGCCTCCTTCGACCGGGAGCCTCAGGAAGCCGGTGACCTCGAGCGGCCCGCCCGCCCAGTTGCTGGCGGAATGGGTCGAGCCGTAGATCCCCGCCTCCCATTCGCCGTCCGCGTATCCCGGGAACGGAGCAAGCCACGTGTTGAACCTCGAGGGCTGATCCATGGGAGCGATCATCGGTCGAACGGTTCCCGCCGCAGGCAGGGAGTTGTTCCATGGACGGCGGTCGGGGAAGCGGGTCCAGGGGTCGACCTCGGCCCTGTACCACCGCCCCGGGATCCTGACCTGCGACACCTCCCCGGGCGTCAGCGCGACCCGCGCCGAGACGCCTCCGCCGGGAGGACCTACGGCAAGGTCGAGCTCCACCGGGTGAGGGATGTCTCCGGACACGCAGACGACAGTGGTGTCTCCGCTCCAGTCCAGCCCTTCGACGCGGACGTCGGCCGATCCGGTCGTCCGGAGCCAGAAATCGGACTCCTCCTGCCAGGACCTGCCCGTGACCTCCTCGAGGATCGCCATGAAATCGCCGGTCCGCGGGTGATGGAACCTGAACCTGTCGCAGTATACGAGCAGGAAGTCGTCGAAGGCTTCGTCTCCGATCTGGTTCTGGATCATCCTGACGAAGAGGGCGGGCTTGGAGTAGTAGAGGGCTCCGTAGTCGTACCTGCCCCCGGCGGCCTCGGTGGACGTGCTGAGCACGGGCACCTCCTCGCCGGAAGCGACCATCCCGACGTAGCTCGAACTCGTGAAATCGGCGTCGGATATGCCCGAGACCCATCCCGGGAGGCTGGTCATGTTCCCCGACATCCCGTACCTGCGCTCGAAGTACCTGATCTCGCAGAAGCTGTTGATGCCCTCGTCTAGCCAGGCCTCGTCCACCTCGTCGTTGCCCAGCATCCCGTAGAACCACTGGTGCCCTATCTCGTGCATCACCACCATCTCGAAGTACCTGGTGAACGGGGGGTCGTACGGTTCGACCATGACGAGCTGGGGATACTCCATGCCTCCCCACATCGCGCTCTGGACCACCCAGAGATCGCCGTACGGGTACCAGCCGCACCACTCTCCGTAGTAGAGGAGCGTGGAATCGGCCCAGGCGCCGACTTCCGACCAGGCATCCGCGCTGCATTCCTGCACGGCAAGGTGCACCCTGACGGGAGGGGCTCCCGACCCGGCCGGAGGGATGAAGTTGTGCTCGAGGAGCACGAAGGCGGGGTCGGCGGCCCAGGCGAAGTCGTGCACCGGAGATGCCGTCCAGGTCTCTGTCCGGAAGAGGGAGTCGGGCGAGTAGCTCACCGAGTCCACCGAGCCCGTCGCGGCGGTCACGAAGCTGTCAGGAAGTGTGAGTGTCACCCGGTAGTCGCCGAAGTCGCTGTAGAACTCGCCGTCGGAACGGTACCTGGATGTGTGCCAGCCTCCGGAGTCGAGCACGCACATCTTCGGATACCACTGGGTCATCTCGTAGTGGTCTCCGTCATGCCCCATCCTGCTCCAGATCGTGGGGACCTTCACCGTGAAGCCGCCCTCGAGCCTCAGCGTGTCTCCGGGCTGGGCCGTCCTCCCCAGGGCAACGGAGCCGATCGTCTCGTCTACCATGACATCGACCGGGCAGCCGTCCACGGTCCATCCGTCGAGCAGTATCCAGCCGTATTCGTCGTCCGAGGCCCCTGCGAAGTCGTAGTAACCCATCGTTGCCAGATCCCCTGCGAAGGATGTCGACGGATCGCGGTACGCGTTCGGATAAAGGTGGAGCCAGAGGGTGTCCGCGGGATACGCGGGCATGAAGTCTATCCCGATCCTCCCTGTCACCAGCACGCTTTCGGGCGAGAGGGACGCCTCGATCCTGTAGTCCGCCCTGCTCTCCGGAGACGGGGATCCCGCCCCCGGGAGGGCGGACGGCAGCAGCAACAGCGGCATGAACAGGCTCATCGTCACCTCCGGTGTGGCGCACAGGGGTTGGAATACCGGCCCGCCCCGGTGATATAATGGGCACGAGGCCCCGCTGCCGGTCAACGGCGGGCCGGACGCCGCACCCGGGAGGTGGAACGTGAAGCCATGCGTGCTGCTGCTCGCCGCCCTGCTGGCAGCGTCCGGAACACCCGCGGCAGGCGGTCATTTCCTTTTCCCCACGGCCCAGACCACATACTCCTGGCCGCTCCATCTCGGCGGTCGCATCGGCCTGAACCTGCTCGAGCCCGATGGATCGTCCCGGTTCTCCCATTCCGTCGCAGGCGTCTCCGTGGATGCGGGGAGGGACGGGATGAAGCTCGGGATAGGATGCGGGCGCAGGTGGATGAGCTTCCTCCCGGCATACGGGGGCGGCCTCGCCGTGTCGGGGATGTACGTCTGGGAGGGTGACGACTCGGCGTTCCTGGGCCTGGAGGCCTCCGTCTCCGTCATGCTCGTGTCGCTGTACGGCGGAGTCTACAGGAGGATCTCCGGAGAGGCGCTCGAGGACCTCGTCCTCTCGGTCGGGATCGGGAGCGGGCTCCCGTGATCCCTGTGCGTTGAGGATGCCGAAGGGGCTTCGTCAGGCCGCCTCCGCCGCGGCGGTCTTCGCTTCGGCCGCGGTGCTCGCATGGGCCGGACTCGCCGATCCCCTGTGCAACTGGGACCTTGCGGGCTACACCGCCTGCGCGCTCGAACTGCGCGGTACGCCGGAGTCCTCGCTCCGGGAGGAGACGTACCGGAGCCTCGAGGGCTCCCTCCCTCCCGAAGCCTACGCCGACATGGCCTCCTCGACGCCCGGGCGCATCGCCCGTGCCACCGACGATGCGAGCCTCCTCCAGCACCTGCCGTTCTACAGGACCCGACCCGTCTACACGGCCCTCCTGGCCGGGCTGACGGAGGCCGGGCTCGATCCGCTGCAGGCGTCTTCCGCGATATCCACCGCCGCGGCCATCGCCACGCTCCTGCTGCTGCTGCAGCTGGTCCCGGGCAGGCGCACGCCCGGACGAACGGCCGCAGTCGCCATCGGGAGCCTGGGGGCAGGCCTGGTCGAGGTGGCCCGCCATGCCACCCCGGACGCTCTGGCCTCATTTTGCGCCGTGTCGGTCACCGCGCTCCTGCTCCGGGGCAGGAGGGCAGCCCCGGCCATGTTTCCGTTGTGCGTCCTGGTGAGGACCGACCTGCTCCTGTTCGTCCTGCCCCTGTGCGCCTTCGCGCTGGCCAGGCCGGCCTTCCCGAGGGTCACGACCGTGCTGTGCGCGGCAGCCTCGACAGTCCTCGCGCCTCTGCTCCACCATCTTACCGGCGGGTATGGCTGGGGGACGACGTTCCGGTACACATTCCTCGAACAGGCCGCCCATCCCGCTCTCATGTCCGGATCGGTGACCCCCGCGGACTACCTCGCGGTGATCAGGAGCTCGCTGGCTGCGATCCCCCACGCCGAGACCTGGGTGTTCCTGTTCGCTGCCGTCGTGGTCATCGGCCTGTCGTCGGGCACCCCAGGCCGGGCTTCCCCGCGCGGGCCGGAAGGGGATGCGCGATCCATGCTGATGGCGGCAGGCCTGTCGGCTCTGCTTCACTTCCTGGTCTTCCCAGCGGCGTGGCTCCGCTTCTTCGCGGGCCAGTTCACGATGGCGCTCCCTCTGGCGGCATTCCTCTGCCTCGGTCGGGCGCGCCGGCACGGCGGAGGAGAGAGATGCAACCCGTGACAGCGACCATACCGGCGATCCCGCGCGACCCGAACGAGTTCTCCGAGCTGGCCGGGCGCATGTCCGCAACTCCCCGGGGGGCGGCCGCCCTGGAATGGAGCAGCCTCCTCCCCGGCGTCAGGGGTCCCCTGTGAACCGTGCTACGGAGGGCGGGAGCATCCGCAGGGTCGTGACCGGAAGAACCGGAATATCGCTCTTCCTGTCGCACATGCCGGGCAGGTACGGCCCGCTCGAGGCGATGCTCGACGAGATGGCCCGCATCGGAGTGGACGAGGTGATCTCGCTCGCACCGCTCCGGGAGATCCGCACGAAGTCGCCGGCCTATGCCGGACTGCTGGACCGGGGAAGCCTCCCGTGGGAGTTCAGGGTGGTCCCGGTGGAGGACTTCGGAGTCCCTGAAGATCCCGAGGCTTATGCAGCCGAGGTCGGACGGGCGGCCTCCCTGCTCCTCGCCGGCCGCCGCGTGCTGGTGCACTGCGGAGCGGGGATTGGCAGGACGGGCACGTTCGCCCTCTGCGTGCTGGCAGCGCTCGGCATCCCTCCCGGAGAGGCCTCGCAGGCAGTGTCCGCAGCCGGCTCGGGCCCCGAGACCGACGGTCAGGCGGAGCTCGCATCCCGCATCAGGGAGAGATTCCAGGGCTGCTGAGATCCGGGCCGGTCTCTGTCCCCCGAGGCGCCCGGCAGGCATATTGCCGGTGCGGGTGTCCGATGCCGGACTCTCCGGTACTCTCGAGCTCCAGGCCGCTACCGGAACGGCCGGGGCGTGGAAGGATGCGACATGGGAGATCGTTGCACGACAAGGTGCCATGCCGGCGTGTCCGCCCCCCTGTGGACGATCGGATGGCTCTTCACGATCGGGTTCCTCCGGCTGGCCTTCTGGAAGGCCGTGCTGGCGATCCTGATATGGCCGTGGTACCTCGGGAGCGCGCTCGCAGCCGCCGGCGGGAACTGAGGGCGGACGGGATGGCCGCCTTCCGGATCGTCTCGGTCAACACGTCAGCCCGGAAGGGGACGGCAAAGACCCCCGTCCCCGGGGCAGTGGCGGACCCGGAAGGGCTCGCCGGAGACGCCCACAGGGGTGTTCCCGGCCGGGGAGTCAGCCTCCTCGACATCGAATCCATCGAGGCCTTCGCCCGTGACGCCGGCATCGAGGCGGGACCCGGCGACTTCGGAGAGAACCTGACCACACGCGGCATCGATCTCGGCGACGTGAGGCCGGGGGACATGATCACCGCCGGCGGAGCCCTGCTCGTGGTCACCGCCGTCGGGAAGGCCTGCCACGGCGACGGCTGCGCGATATTCAGGAAGGTCGGGAGGTGCGTGATGCCCTCCCGCGGAGTCTTCTGCAGAGTGGCGGAGGGCGGTGTCATCGTCCCGGGCTCGGAGGGCTCGCTCGACCGCTCCGGGGAACCGCCGAAGCCGTCCGATCCTTGACGGCAAGGCCGTTCCGCCCTATTTATCCCTGCCGAACAAATGCGGTGGGCGATTAGCTCAGCTGGCTAGAGTACTTGCTTGACATGCAAGGGGTCACTGGTTCAAGTCCAGTATCGCCCACCACCTGATACAAGCGGTTTCTACCCTTGAGGGGTGGGGTGTGCGCGTCTTTTTTCCGGACGGAGGAAGCAGGGAGTTCCCGGAGGGCACCACGGCGCTCGACGCCGCGGCGTCCATCTCCAGGAGCCTCGCGTCGAAGGCCCTGGCGGCGCGTGTCGATGGCGTGGTGACCGGCCTCTCCGAGCCTCTCCGCGACGGAGTCCGGCTCGAGATCCTCGGGTTCGACTCGCCGGAGGGGCGCGAGGTACTGAGGCACAGCGCCTCGCACCTCCTCGCGTCGGCGGTCCTCCATCTCTACCCCGGCGCCAGGTTCGGAGTGGGTCCCGCCATCGAGGACGGCTTCTACTACGACATGGACATCCCGGGCTTCCCCGGCTCCTCCGCGCTCGAGGCGATCGAGGCCGAGATGCACAGGCAGGCCGCGGAATCCATCCGGTTCGAGCGGATCGAGGTCGGCATCGACGAGGCCCGCAGGGTGATGACGGATCTCGGCCAGACCTACAAGCTCGAACTGCTCGACGAGATCGCGGCCGCGGGCGAGTCCATCACCCTGTACAGGTGCGGAGCGTTCACCGACCTCTGCCGCGGACCCCATGTTCCGACGACCGCATTCCTCAAGCACTTCAGGCTGACCGCGGTCGCCGGCGCCTACTGGCGCGGCGACGAGAAGCGCGAGATGCTGACGCGCATATACGGCACAGTGTTCGACTCTTCGAAGGCCCTCGCCGACCACCTGGCCATGCTGGAAGAGGCCCGCAAGCGCGACCACAGGAAGCTGGGGCCGGAACTCGGGCTCTTCACCACGGGCAACGAGGGCGGATGCGGCCTAATATACTGGCTCCCCAACGGCACCATCGTCCGCGAGGAGCTCGAGAACCTCTGGAAGGCCGCCCACAGGCGGAACGGCTACAACCTGGTCTCCACGCCGCACATCGCGCCGGCCTCCCTGTGGGAGACCTCGGGGCACTGCAGCTACTACCGCGACAACATGTACTTCATGCCGGTCGACGAGACCGAGTACGTGCTGAAGCCCATGAACTGCCCCGGGCACATACTCATCTACAAGTCGGAGAAGAGGTCCTACCGCGAGCTGCCGTTCAGGCTCGCCGAACTCGGGACGGTCTACAGGTACGAGAAGAGCGGAGTGCTCCACGGCCTGATGAGGGTCAGGGGCTTCACGGTCGACGACGGACACATCTTCTGCACTCCCGATCAGATCGTCGACGAGATCAGGAAGGTCGTCTCCTTCGCCCTCTACTTCCTCCGGGTGTTCGGTTTCGGATACGCCATAGAGCTTTCCCTGAGCGATCCGGACGACATGGGGCACTACGCCGGCAGCCCGGAGATGTGGGCCCGGGTCGAACCGGCGCTGGCCGACGCGCTCGACGGGATGGGCGAGAAGTACCGCACCGTCAGGGGCGAGGCGGCCTTCTACGGCCCGAAGATCGACATCAAGCTGCGCGACGCCCTGGGAAGGTACTGGCAGGGACCCACCATCCAGTTCGACTTCAACATCCCCGAGAGGTTCGACCTCACCTACACGGGCCCCGACGGTGGCGAGCACAGGATCTACATGGTCCACAGGGCCCTGTTCGGCTCGGTCGAGAGGTTCACGGGGAACCTCATAGAGCACTTCGCAGGCAATTTCCCGGGGTGGCTCGCACCGCTGCAGGTGGTTATCTTACCGCTTACCGTCCAGCAGCACGAAAGAGCGGCCGAGGTCTGCGGAATGCTGGCCGACCGCGGGTTCAGGTGCTCCATGGACAGGCGGAACGAGACCATCGGATACAGGATCCGCGCAGCCGAGAACCGCAAGGTGCCCATGATGCTGGTCATCGGCGAGAGGGAGGCCGGTTCGGGCCGGGTTGCGGTGAGGGCCCACGGCCGCGGTGATCTCGGCGTATTCGAGCTGGAAGAGGCAGTCGGGCTGATCGAGGAGGCCTGCAGGAGGCCGGCTCTACCGGAGGGGGGAAGGTCCTTATCAGAGATACCATAAAAGTGAACGGCGAGATCCGATATCCAAGGGTCCGCCTCATCGACGCGGAAGGCCGTCATTCCGGGATAGTCGAACTGGTACAGGCCCTCGACATGGCCGCCCAGGCGAGCCTCGACCTGGTGGAGATCTCTCCCGGAGCCGAACCTCCGGTATGCCGGATAATGGACTATGGCAAGTTCAGATATCAGCTCAACCGCAAGGAGCGGGACGCAAGGAAGAAGCAGCAGAGCGGAGGCCTGAAGGAGATCAAGCTGCGGCCCAATACCGACCAGCACGACTACGACTTCAAGGTCAAGCACGCTCGCGAGTTCCTCGACGATCACCACAAGGTGAAGGTCACAGTGATGTTCCGTGGAAGGCAGCTGGTCTACAAGGACCAGGGCTTCGAACTCCTGCAGAAGTTCGCGACCGATCTGGCGGACGTGGCGTCGGTCGAGAGGGAGCCGCTTCTGGAGGGCAAGCAGGTAACGCTGCTCCTGGCACCTACGAGGAAATAGGAGAGAAGATGCCCAAGATGAAGACCCACAGGGGCGCGGCCAGGCGCATGAAGCGCACTGGCACGGGCCTGGTGAAGATAGTTCACTCCCATGCGAACCATATCTTCACGAAGAAGTCCAGGAAGCGCAAGCGGAACCTCCGCAAGGGCGGGCTGGCCTCCCCGGCCGACATGCGCAGACTCAAGCGGCTGCTGCCGCTCTAGCACGGGAGTCGACAGATGACCAGAGTAACGAGTGCGGTGACGCGCAAGCAGCGTCACAAGAGCCGTCTCGCGGCGGCCAAGGGATACGTCGGCGGCCGGAGGAAGCTCTACACCGTCGCTGCGGAGGCCGAGAAGCGAGCCCTGCTGTACCAGTACCGGGACAGGCGCAACCGCAAGCGCGACTTCAGAGCGCTCTGGATCATCCGCATCAATGCGGCGGCGAGGGCGAACGGCATCACGTACAGCGCCCTGATCAACGGCCTCCTGAAGGCCGGCATAGGGCTCGACCGCAAGTCCCTCTCCGACATCGCGACGAATGATCCGGCGGCGTTCGCCAGGATAGCAGAGACAGCCAAAGCCGCTCTCTAGGCCTGGATGACGTCGGGCAACGAGCTCGAGAGGTTGACTGAAGCCGTCGACAGGCTGATTGTAAGACTGTGCTCCCTGAGGGCGGAGAGGGACGGCCTTGCGGATCGCGTCAGGGAGCTGGAGGAGCGCTGCTCGGCTCTCGAGGAGGGAACCCCGGTGAGGGATGACGGGTACAACCTCCTGAGGATCCACAGTGCCAGGCTTCTCCGCGAGAGGGAGGAATTGCGAGGCAGGCTTGCCGGGGTGCTCGAGAAGCTGGAGAGCATGCAGCAATAGGGGTATGAAGTGAATGTCCGGCCAGACACCATAAGGGTGAGTATCTACGGTCGGGAGTATTCCATAAGGGGGGACGCGGATCCCGGTTACATCAGGGAGATAGCTCACTATCTCGACATGAAGATGCGCCAGATGACGGACAACACCACCGTCCCTTCGACAGCCAAGGTGGCGATCCTGGCGGCGCTCAACATCACCGACGAGCTATTCCAGCGCGAGAGACAGATCCGCGAGACGGCCGACGACCAGGAGTCGGCCGTCTCCGTTCTGGCGGACAGGATCGAGAAGACCCTGGCCGACATCTCGCTCCCCCGGTCCTTCACTGCCTCTCCGGAAATCCCCGAAGCAGGGGAACTCCAGCGGGTCGAGACATCCGACAGAGCCTGAGGTACGAAGTCCACGGTCGACAGGTACCCTGCACATACCAGCGCGGGGTGCGGGGACTTCCGCCGGGATGCCGGTCGTCCGTTTATATAGAGTTGCCGCGCAATCACTACGGAGTCGGCGATGTCCGGTACGACGATACTCGTTCTTGCGGGAGCGGCGCTGGCCGCATTCCTGCTCGGCTTTTTCCTCAGGAGGATCTTCACCTCCCGCGAGCGCAGAAGCGCGATGACCGAGGCGGAGCGGATCCTCAACGATGCGAAGCGCGAATCCGAGACCCTCAGGAAGGAATCCATCCTCGAAGGGCGCGAGACCATCGCCCGCGAGCGTTCCGCTGAGCTGGAGAGCCAGCAGAAGCGCCGCGCCGAGATCGACAGGAAGGAATCGGACCTCTCCCGGAGGTCCGAATACGTCGACAGGACCAGGGAGAAACTCGAGCGCAGGGAGTCCGTCCTCGAGACCCGGGAGACCGGCCTGTCCGAGAAGGAGCAGGCGCTCGCAGCAAAGCAGCAGCGTGTCACGAAGCTGATGGAGGAGCAGAACCAGCTCCTCGAGCAGATCGCGGGCCTGTCGAGGGACGAGGCCAGGAACCTTCTCCTGTCCAATCTCGAGGAGGAGGCCAGGCTCGAGGCGGGCAGGATCACCCGGCGCATCATCGACGAGGCGGAGCGTACCGCCGACGACGAGGCGAACCGGGTCCTGACCACGGCTGTCCAGCGCTGCGCGGCCAACCACGTCGTCGAGAACTGCGTCTCGGTCGTCCAGCTCCCCGGCGAGGAGATGAAGGGCCGCATCATCGGCCGCGAGGGCCGCAACATCAGGGCCTTCGAGACTGCGACGGGCGTCGACGTGATAATCGACGACACGCCCGAGGCGATCGTGCTCTCCTGCTTCGATCCCGTGCGCAGGGAGGTCGCCCGCCAGTCCATGGAGAAGCTCATCTCCGACGGCAGGATCCATCCCGGCCGTATCGAGGCGGTGGTCGCCAAGATCGAGGCCGAGATGGAGAAGAACATGATGAAGCTCGGGGGCGACCTCTGCCTGGAGGCTGACGTCTCCGGAGTGCACCCCCAGATCGTCAGATATCTCGGCCGCCTCAGATACCGGACCAGCTACGGCCAGAACATGTTCCAGCACTCGCTCGAGGTGGCGCACGTCTGCGGACTGCTGGCGGCGGAACTCCGCCTCGACACTGCGATCGCCCGGAGGGTGGGGCTCTTCCACGACATAGGCAAGGCCACCGACCAGGACATGGACGGCTCCCACGCCCTGGTGGGCATGGAGCTGGCCCGGAAGTACGAGGAGCCGCCGCTGATCTGCAACGCCATCGGGTCCCACCACGAGGAGATCGAGCCCGAATCCCTCTACGCGGTCCTCGTCCAGGCCGCCGACGCTGTCAGCAGCGCACGGCCCGGCGCCAGGAGGGAGAGCCTCGAACTCTACGTGAAGAGGCTCCAGAAGCTCGAGACGATAGCCGACTCCTTCGACGGAGTCGGCAAGTCCTATGCGATCCAGGCCGGCAGGGAGCTCAGGATAGCTGTCAAGCCGGAGGCGGTGGACGACGCCGGTTCGGCGGACCTCGCCAGGCTGATCGCGAGAAGGGTCGAGTCCGAGGTCGAGTACCCGGGCCAGATCAAGGTGACGGTCATCAGGGAGGTCAGGGCGACGGAGACCGCCCGGTGATGAAGGTCCTCCTCCTCGGAGACGTCGTCGGTTCCCCGGGCAGGCGCTGCGCCGTCCGCTACATCCGCGAGAACCCCCACGACATCGTGGTGGTGAACGGTGAAAACGCCTCCGGGGGGATCGGAATCACTCCCGGGGTGGCGGGGCAGCTCCTCGATGCGGGAGTCTCCGTCATCACCACGGGCAACCACGTGTGGGCGCACCGCGAGGTTTTCCCCTATCTCGATTCCTGTGGCGGCAGGCTCCTCAGACCCGGTAACTTCCCTCCCGGCAACCCGGGTTCGGGCATGACAACGATAAGGGCCGCCGGGGAGTCGGTCACCGTGATCAACCTCCAGGGCAGGGTGTTCATGCCGGACTGCGACTGCCCGTTCAGGGCGGCCGACCGCATGCTCCAGTCCCAGTCCGCCGGGATCGTCATCGTCGACTTCCATGCGGAGGCAACCAGCGAGAAGATCGCGCTCGGCCGCTATCTCGACGGCCGTGTGACCGTCTTCGCCGGAACCCACACCCATGTCCAGACTTCGGACGCCTGCATCCTCCCGGGCGGCACCGCCTACGTCACCGATCTGGGCATGTGCGGCTCCTCGGCCGGCGTGATCGGAGTGGAGTACGGGGATGTGCTGGAGCGGTTCCTGACCTGCAGGCCGTCGCGCCTGTCGGTCTGCGAGGGGGATGAGTACGTCTCCGGGCTCTCCGTCACGCTCGGACCCGACCTGAAGCCCTCTTCACTGGAGACCGTCCATGCCGGGGCGTGATTTCGCACCCCTGCTGTCCTCGCTGGCGGAATCCGCCGTCTGGATCGACGAGGTCCTGGCCGGATTCCTGAAGGACTACGGCGCCGCCACGCTCCTGCCCGCCGCGGCTTCGCACTGCCTCCAGGGCGGCGGCAAGCGGGTGAGGCCCTTCCTCGTCAGGTCGGCCTGCGAGGCGTGCGGGGGCAGCCCGTCGCGGGCGGTGCATGCAGCCGCCGCGGTCGAGATGGTCCACACCTACTCCCTCGTACACGACGATCTGCCCGCGCTCGACGACGACTCCACGCGCCGGGGGAGGCCCACCCTCCATGTCATGCACGGCAGCCCCCAGGCGATCCTCGCGGGCGACTTCCTCCTCTCCGGGGCCTTCACCGTGCTGCTCCGGAGCTCCCTGCCCCCCGCCGCAACGGGTCTGATGATCCGGAGGCTGGCTTCCGCCGCGGGGCCGTCGTTCCTCGTGGGCGGGCAGCACATGGACATGAACCCCCCGTCCCGCCCCGACGCCGCATGGGCGCGGAGGATGATAGACGGCAAGACGGCGGCGATGATCCGGGTTTCCCTGGAACTGGGCGCCCTGGCCGGGTCGGCCAGGCCCGTCCTCCCCGAAGGCCTGTCCGGGCTGGGTGACAGGCTGGGGCTGCTGTTCCAGCTCACCGACGACCTCCTCGACGTGCGGGGCACGCCGGAGGAGATGGGAAAGGCGGTGGGGAAGGACGAAGCCAGGGGCAAGGCCAACCTGGTGACTATCCTGGGCGTCCCCGGGGCGTCGGAGCTGGCAGGGGCGCTCGCGGAGGAGATCGATTCGGGGTTCTCCGCACTTCCGGGCGACTGGTCCGGGGTCAGGCTCCTCGCGGAATACCTGCCCACGAGGAGGAACTGATGGGGCTGCTGGACAGTATCCACTGCCCGGCCGACGTGGCCGCCCTCGATCTCTCCCGGAGGGCGGAGCTGGCAGGCGAGATGCGCCAGCGCATCATCGAGGTCGTCTGCAGGAACGGCGGGCATCTCGCATCGAGCCTCGGGGTGGTCGAGCTGACGATCGCGCTCCTGTCGGTGTTCGAGCCGCCGCGCGACAAGATCATCTGGGACGTGGGGCACCAGAGCTATCCCTACAAGCTGCTCACCGGCAGGGCCGACAGGTTCGGGTCCATAAGGACCGAAGGCGGCCTGAGCGGATTCCCCAGGAGGGACGAGAGCCCGTTCGACGCATTCGGCACGGGTCACAGCTCCACCGCCATCAGCGCCGCACTCGGCTTTGCCATGGCCCGCGACATCACCGGAGGACAGGGCCGGGTGGTGGCCGTGGTGGGCGACGGGGCCATGTCCGGCGGGATGGCCCTCGAGGGCCTCAACAACCTCGGCCAGTCGACGACGGATCTCACCCTCGTCCTGAACGACAACGAGATGTCCATATCGCCCAACGTCGGTGCCCTCTCGAGGCACCTGGCCGCGCTGATCACCGATCCTGCGTACAACAGGGCCAGGGACGAGATATGGAACCTGCTGGGGCGCTTCCCCAACATCGGGGAGCGCATGCGCCGGGCCGGGCATCTCGCCGGCACCGCCCTCAAGAAGACCCTCGTCTCCAGGAAGACGATCTTCGACGACTTCGAGGTGCGGTACATAGGACCCATCCCGGGCCACGACCTCGCCGTGCTCACCGCGGTGCTCGACCGGGCCTCGAGGCTCAGGGGGCCGGTGCTGGTGCACGTCGTCACCCGCAAGGGCAAGGGCTACGAGCCTGCCGAATGCGACTCCACGCACTGGCACGGCATTTCGGGGGGTGAGGGGCGCGCCCCCGGCACGACCTTCACACAGGCCTTCTCCGACGCCATCGTGGGCCTCGCGGAGTCGGACGACCGCATCACGGCCGTCACGGCGGCGATGCGCGACGGCACGGGGCTGGCCGCATTCGCCGAGCGTTTCCCGTCGAGGTTCTTCGACGTGGGGATAGCGGAGCAGCACGCCGTGACGTTCGCCTGCGGGCTGGCCTTCGGCGGCCTCAGGCCTGTGGTGGCGGTCTACAGCACATTCATGCAGAGGGCGCTCGACCAGCTCATCCACGACGCCGCCCTGCAGAGGGCTCCGGTGGTCTTCGCGCTGGACAGGGCCGGGCTCGTCGGCGAAGACGGCCCCACGCACCACGGAGTCTTCGACATCCCGCTGACCCTTCCCGTACCATCCCTCAGGATAGCCTGCCCCAGGGACTGCACGATGCTCGGCCGTCTTCTCGCTGAGGCGGTGGCCTTCGCCGAGTATCCGACGGTCATCCGCTATCCCAGGGGGAACGGACCCGAGGGCCTGCCCCCGCCTCCGCCCGAGACACCTCCCGGCAGGGGGGAGCTCCTCAGGGAGGGGACCGACCTGCTCGTCATCGCCTGCGGGACTACGGCCGGGCCGGCCCTCGGAGCTGCGGAGGACCTCGCGGCGGAGGGATCGAGCGTGGCCGTGTACGATCCGATCTGGATCAAGCCGGCACCCTATGGCGAAATCGAGACACTGGCCGCGGGAACCGGCCGTGTCCTGACCGTCGAGGACGGGGCCTCCTCCGGCGGCTTCGGCGAGCACGTCGCCTCCCGCCTCTCGACCGCCGGGATCCGTGTCTCCGTCCTCGGGATACCCGACGCCTTCCAGCCCCATGCCACGAGGGAGAGCCTTCTCGCCGCATCGGGCCTCGACCGGGCCGGGATCGCGGATGCGGCCAGAAGGGCGATGGCATGAGACCCCGCGTGATCCTCCTCTACACCGAATCCAGCACACCCGCCCCCCCGGAGGCTGTCGAGAGGCTCTCGCAGGCCGCCCGTGCCGCCGGCATCGCAATTGCCCGGGCGCAGGGCGGCGAGATCCCGCAAACCGGGCCCGGAGACGCCGTCGGAGTGATACTCGGGGGTGACGGCACGATCCTCAGGGGGCTCGATCTCTTCATGGAGCTCGGCATCCCCTCCTTCGGCATCAACATCGGCCACCTCGGCTACCTCGCCTCGGCCGAACCGGACGAGATGGAGACGGCTGTCCGGAGGCTGGCCGAAGGCGATTTCACTATCGACCGCCTGCCCGTCCTGGTCGGGAGGCTGCCGGACGGCCGGGGCGTCAGGGCCGTCAACGACATCTGCTTCAACAGGTCCCTGTCCGGCGGCATGCTGCACCTCCTGGTCCAGTCGGGCGACGGGCCCATAGCCCGCATGGCGGGCGACGGCCTGGTGGTCTCGACCCCCGCCGGCTCGACGGCCTACGCGCTCTCCGCAGGAGGCCCGATAATCGATCCCGGCCTGCCCGCGGTCCTGCTCGTGCCGATATGCGCGCATCAGCTCTCCATACGCCCCATGGTCCTGCCGCCATCGTCGGTCCTGACCGTCGAGGCGGGATGGGTGAGGGGGGACGGACCCGTGGTGAGCGTCGACGGAAGGCCGGTCTGCACCCTCGAACAGGGCGGGACCGTGGGGATCGAGCTGTCCGAGGGGCACTGCCCCGTCGTCAGGTTCGCACCCGCGAACGGCTTCTACGAACGGCTCGGCAGGAAGTTCGGCTGGGGGGTGAGGGGCTAGATGCTCTGCAGCCTGAGGTTGCGGAACATAGCCACCATAAGCGACACGACGCTCGAGCTGTCCGAAGGGCTGAACGTGCTCACGGGCGAAACCGGCGCCGGCAAGTCCATCCTCGTGGACGGCCTGCTGCTTGCCCTCGGCGAACGGGCCGACCACTCCATCGTGCGCCCGGGGGAGAGGCTCGCCAACGTCGAAGCCCTCTTCACCGACGGAAGCGCCGATGTGATCGTCAGGCGAGAGATCTACGCCTCCGGCAGGAGCAGGATACTCCTGGACGACGAGCCGACCGATCTCGAGACGGTGCGTGCGCGGATGGCCGACCTCGTCGATCTGCACACCCAGCGCTCCACTCCGGCGCTGCTCTCGCGGCGCGTCCAGCAGGCCTTCCTCGATGCGGCGGCAGGATGCCTCGACGCCGCGTCGGAGGTCCGCGCCCTCCACGGGAGGATCGGCCGCATCGACGCGCGGATGCGCGAGATATCCGAAGCGCTGGGCCTGTCGGCCTCGAGGCGCGAGCTGCTCGAGCACGAGGCCTCCCTGCTCTCCGGGCTCGCCCCCTCGAAGGACGAATACCTCGGCCTCTCGGGCAGGAGGCGCGAGCTGGAGAAGGATTCGAAGCTGCGCGAATCCATGTCGGCCCTGGCCGAACTCCTCTCGCCCGGAGAGGGAGGATTCGCGAGGTCGCTCAGGGAGATCAGGGCGAAGCTGGAAGGCTCGCCCGGGCTCGAGGATCTCACGGCCCTCCTGCTGGAGGCCGGGATTGCGATAGAGGAGGCATCGAGGATCTGCGACTCCAGGCTCGGAGCCGGAGACGACGGCTGGGACGCCGCCAGGCTGGACGCCCGCCTGGACGAGTACGGGAAGCTCCTCGGCAGGTACGGCGGCGACATCGACCGCCTCGTCTCGAGGGTCGGCGAGGTCGCAGACGAACTGGACGCCATGGCGCGGCTCTCGGAGGAACTCTCGGCCCTCGGAGCCGAGAGGCCCGGCGCGCTCTCGGCCCTGTCGGCGGCAGCCTGCGCACTGAGCGCCTCCCGCGGGGCGGCCCGCCCCGTCTTCGAGGGATCGGTGGAGGCGGAGCTCGAAAGACTGGGCATGGAGGGAGCGTCCTTCATCGTCGATCTGCGCAGTCCTCCATCCGACAGGGCGGTCGAACTGGGAGGGAGGCCGTGCGGACCCGACGGCTTCGAATCTCCCGAGTTCAGGTTCAGCGCCAACCCCGGCATGCCGGCCGGCCCCATCCAGTCCGTCCCGAGCGGCGGCGAGCTCTCGCGGCTCAGCCTGGCCGTGAAGCTCGCGCAGGGCGGTCCGGGCGGGGCGACCACGGTTTTCGACGAGATAGACAGCGGGGTCGGGGGCACGGTGGCGCACCTCCTGGCGGATTCGCTCGCAAGGGCTGCCGGAGGGCGCCAGTTCGTGGTCATCACGCACCTCGCCCAGGTCGCAGCAAGGGCCGGAAGGCACATCTCTGTGGTCAAGGACGTATCCGGCGGACTCGCCAGCACCCGCGTCTCGGTCCTCGAGGGCGGCGAGCGGGCCGTCGAGGTGGCGCGCATGCTGGGGGGCGGCGAGGCCGCGCTCGCTCACGCGAAGGCCCTCCTGGGAGGAACCGGGTCTTGAGGGGGCCCTTCCTGACCCTTCCGAATCTGGTGAGCCTGTCGCGGATCCCGCTCTCCCTCGCCGCATCCGTCATGCTATGGCTGGACAGACCGGCAGCCATGGCGATCCTGGCATCGACGGCCATCCTGACCGACTGGCTGGACGGTTTCCTGGCCAGGAGATCGGGGACGGAATCTGAGTGGGGCAGGATCCTCGATCCCGCCTCCGACAAGATCGGTTTCGCGGCGTTCGGCACCGCCCTCGCGGCCTCCGGGAGGGTCCCGGTCTGGTTCCTCGCGTTCGTCGTGGCCCGGGATCTCCTCATAGCTCTTGGAGGCGTACTCCTTCGCGGCAGGTCGGCCGAGGTGCCGGCCTCGAACGTCTGGGGCAAGGCCGGAACGGTGGTCCTCTCCGCATACATGGTCCGCCAGGCCCTGGCACCTTCGGGAGCCGAGGTCCTGATCGGCCTCGACGCCCTCGGGCTGGCGGCCCTGGCTGCGCTTTCCGCGGCCGCACTCTCCTATGCATCCAGGGCGGCGCGAACATGAAGCTGAAATCCCTGAGGATCGGCGGGTTCAAGTCATTCGCCGACCCGGTCGAACTCCGTTTCCACGGAGGTATCACCGGGGTGGTGGGCCCCAACGGATGCGGCAAGAGCAACATTGCCGACGCCCTCAGGTGGGTGCTCGGCAACCAGAGCCCCAGGACCCTCAGGGCCGAGCGCATGGAGGACGTGATCTTCGCCGGCAGCGCGGCCCGGAGGCCCATGGGCATGGCCGAGGTGCTCATCACTCTCGACAACTCCGACAGGACGATCCCGCTCGAGTTCGAGGAGGTCTCCATCACCAGGAGGCTCTTCAGGTCGGGCGAGAGCGAATACCTGCTCAACGGCTCGAGGTGCAGGCTGATGGACATCACCGACCTGCTGGCCGACTGCGGGCTGGGCAGCAGCGGGTACTGGATCCTGGAGTCGGAGATGGTCAAGGCGATTCTCTCGAGCAGGACCGAGGAGAGGCGGTTCCTGTTCGACGAGGCCGCAGGCATCACCAGGTACAAGGTGCAGAGGCACAGGGCCCAGCTCAAGCTCGATGCGGCGTCGGGCGACCTGGAGCGACTCGAGGACATCATCTCCGAAGTCACGAGGAACGTCGATCAGCTGAGGAGGCAGGCCGCCGTCCTCGCGAGGTACGAGAAGACCATGAAGGGGCTGCACGCCCTCGAGGCGGAGGCTGCGGGGCGCGTTGCGGAAGCTGTGCGGGCCGATCTCGCGGCTGCGAAGTCGAGGCTCTCGGACCTCAGGAAGCGCGAACAGGACCTCGCTGCGTCCTCGATGGCCCATACGGCCCGGCTCTCGGAGGCGAGGAACTCGCTCGAACTCGCCCAGGCGGATCTCGACCGCAGGCAGACCGCAGTCTCGGCCCTCGAGAAGCGCTTGTCGGAAGCCGAAGCGCTGGTCCTCGTGGAGTCGGAGAGGGCTCGCGCGGCCGGGGCGCTCGGAGATGAACTCCGCGCAAGGGCTCGCGATCTGGAGGAGAGGTCGGCCGAACTGGACGCAAGGTCGGCCCTCGCTGCAGAGAGGCTCGCGGCGCTCGCTGCGAGCGCGGAGGACGCACTCAGGCTCGCAGGGGAGGCCGGATCGGCTGCCGAGGCCGCCGCTTCCAGGCTGGCGGTCGCAAGGGAGGCCTGCGACGAATCGGGCGGTCTCTCGCGCGCCGCCAGGAATGCGCTGGAGGAGCGCAGGAGGGCGGTCGAGAAGGCGGCGAGGGACAGGGAGAGGGCCGCGGCGGATCTCGCGAGGCTCGACGGAGAGCGGTCGTCGGCCGGGGCCGAGCTGGAGGCGCTGAGGGTGAGGATCGCTGCCCTCGACTCGGAGGCCGCCTCCCTGGAAGTCTCGCTGGAACAGGCCTCCGCAGGGGCGTCCGCAGCGGAGACAGCCCTGGAGGATGCCGCCCGCTCCCTCGAGGAATGCAGATCGTCCATCGCCGCGCTCGAAGGCAGGGCAGGCGAGTACGGGGAGCAGGCGCGGGTGCTCGAGGGGGAGATCTCGCGCGAGTCCTCCGGCACCATCGCTTCGCTCGTCACGGTGCAGGAAGGCTGCGAGGCGGCGGCCGGCGCCTGTCTGGACTCGTTCTATTCGGCCCGTCCCGCCGGACATGGTGTCCCGGCGGACGCGGAAGACGGCAGATACGCCGTCGATGCCGGCATCTCCGCCGAAACCGTGCCGCCCGGCACGAGGCGGCTGTCGGAATTCCTCACGGACGGCCCTGCGGAGGCCTGGAGCATCTTCTCGAGGGCCGCGATGGCTCCCGACAGGCAGACCGCGATGGCCGCAGCCGCAACGGGCACCGGTCTCGTGATCGTCACGCCCGGCGGCGACATCTTCAGGCCCGACGGACTGGTGAGGCTGGGAACGGGAGCCGCCGACAGGGGCCCCCTCGAACGCAAGGCGATGCTCAAGGCCCTGGAGGCCAGGATCGCCTCCGCAAGGGGCGGGATCTCGGCCTCGTCCGCGAAGAGGGCCGAACTGGAGGCCGCCAGGTCGGCGATGGTGGAGAACCGCGCCAGGATGACGGCGTCGGTGCTCGACCTGCAGAAGAGGGCTTCCTCGACCGCGGCCGAAGCCCGCGCCCTGCGGGAGCGGGAGGCCCGGGTCTCCGCGGGGCTCGTCGAGATCGATGCCGCCCTGGCTGCGCTTCCGCGGCCTGCGGAACCCATGCCGGATGCGGACGGGGCCGGTCTGGCCGCCCTGGAGGAGGCCGACCGTCAGGCCGCCGCCGCTGCGCAGCATGCGCAGGACCGGCTGATGGAATGCTCCAGGGAGCTGGTCGCAGCCAGCGCCGAGAGGGACAGGGCGGTGCACGGCCACGAGATCGTCCTATCGGGGATCGCATCGGCGAGGGAGGGGATGGAGAGGGACAGGGAGCTCGCGTCCCGGCAGCGCTTCGAAGCGGCCGTGCTGTCCGCGAGGGCCGCCGAGTCGGCCGAGGCGGCGGAGCTCCATTCCGGGACGGCTGACGAAGCCCGCACAAGATCGGGCGAGGTGAGGGCGGAGCTGGAGGAGGCTTCCGCCGGGCGGCTGGAGGCCGTTTCCCTCAGATCGGCGGCGGCAGAGCGCGCCATCGCGGTGCAGAGGGAGGCCGATGCCGCGCGGGGCGATCTGGAGTCTGCCCGGGCTGCGCTCCTGGAATGCGCGACGGAGGCAGCCGCCCTCGAGGAGAAGCTCCGCCCCCTGGAGGAGAGGGCCGGCGATGCCGGTTCCCCCGATCCGAAGCTCCGCAGGCTCGCCGACGATGACCTGGCCGCGGAGATAGGCAGGGTCTCCGCCGAGAGGGACAGGCTCGGCCCGGTCAACATGCTCGCCAAGGCCGAGCACGAAGAGGCGGCCAGCCGGCTCGAATTCCTGGAGACACAGAAGGCGGACCTGCTCGAGGCCCGGGCTTCCATCTCCGAGGCGATCGGCGAGATCAACAGGACTGCGGCCGAGAGGTTCGGAGAGACCTTCAGGGCCGTCCAGGAACACTTCTCCGAGATCTTCCAGAGGTTCTTCGAGGGCGGGGAGGCCCGGCTCGAGGCGATACCCGGCGAGGATCCCCTCGAAGGCGGGGTTTCGGTCATGGCGAGACCAAGGGGCAAGACGCTGGAGAGCATCTCGGCCCTGTCTGGCGGAGAGAAGGCGATGACGGCGGTAGCCCTCCTCTTCGCGCTGTATCTCGTCAGACCCGCGCCGTTCTGCGTGCTCGACGAGCTCGACGCTCCCCTGGACGACGCCAACGTCGACCGGTTCATCGATCTCCTGGGCAGCTTCTCGGCCGGGACCCAGTTCATAGTCGTGACCCACAACAGGAGGACCATGGAGGCGGCCGAGAGGCTCTACGGAGTGACGATGGCCGGGAACGGGGTCTCGGCCCTGGCATCCGTGAGCCTGGAGGAGGCGCGCAGGCCATGAGACTCCCGGGAACGCTCCGGAGGCGCGGGTTTTCGCTGGGCGGCGCGCTGTCCGGCCTCTTCGGCAGGAACAGGGCCGACGAGGAGGGCGCAGGCAGGTTCGAGGAGATCCTCCTCGCCGGGGATCTGGGCCCGGAGATCACCGAAGGGCTCGTGGAACGCGCCCGGAGAGAGGGGTGGAAGGGGGACCCGGAGTGGAGGGGCAGGCTGGGGTCCGCCCTCGCCGGGTACTTCCCGGGGGTGCCGGAGGCGGAGGCGCCGGCGGAAGGCCCCAGGGTCGTCCTCTTCGTGGGGACCAACGGGTCCGGGAAGACCACCACCATCGCAAGAGTGGCGAAGCTCCTCTCCGGCCGCGGCCGGAAGGTCCTCCTGGCATGCGCCGACACTTTCAGGGCCGCCGCTTCGGAACAGCTCTCCGAGTGGGGCGGCAGACTCGGCATTCCGGTCGTCGTCCGCCCTCCGGGCACGGATCCGGGTTCGGTAGCCTACGATTCGATCCGTGAGGCGGCCGCGGGAGGGTACGACGAGATCCTGATCGACACCGCCGGCAGGCTGACCACGCGCACCGACCTGATGGCCGAGCTGGGAAAGGTGCACAGGGTATGCTCCAAGGCCCTGCCCGGGGCGCCCCATTCGACGCTCCTGGTCATCGACGCCTCGATCGGGCAGAGCGCGCTTCCGCAGGCCAGGCAGTTCGCAGGGGCCCTGCCCCTGACCGGCCTGGTGCTCACGAAGCTCGACGGGACTGCCAGGGGCGGCGCCGTCGTGGCTGTCGCGGCCGGGCTCGGGATCCCGGTGGAGTATGCCGGCACCGGCGAGTCGCCGGACGATCTCGAAGTGTTCTCCCCTGCGGATTTCGTGGAGGCGCTGCTCGGAGGTCCCGATGGATAGCAGGCTCAGGCTCGAGTCGCTGGTGAAGTCCTACGGCAGGAAGAGGGCGCTGGACGGTCTCTCCCTCGAGGTGCGGAGCGGCGAGATCTTCGGCCTCCTCGGACCCAACGGGGCGGGGAAGACGACAACGCTCAAGATCGTGGCCGGTCTGGTGATACCCGATTCGGGCGCCGTCGAGGTGTCGGGGATCGACGCCATAAGGCACCCCGACAGGGCGCGGGAGATCTCGGCCTTCGTGCCCGACCAGCCGACGCTCTACCCGAAACTCACGGGCAGGGAGTTCCTGAGGTTCATAGCCAGGGCCAGGAGGCTCGATCCCGCATCGTCGGAGTCCAGGATAGGATTCTGCGAGGAGCTTTTCGACATGCAGGGATGGCTGGACGCCAGGGCGGAATCCTACTCTCACGGCATGACGCAGAGGGTCGCTCTCTCCGCCGCGTTCCTCTCGAAACCCGACCTCTACGTGATCGACGAGCCCATGGTCGGGCTGGACCCGGCCTCTGCCGGGACCTTCCACAGGATGTGCCGGGCCGCGGCCGATTCGGGGTCCGCGGTCGTGCTCTCCACCCACACGCTCCCGATCGCGCTCCGGATCTGCGACAGGATAGGCATCATCAACGGGGGCAGGCTGGCTTCGCTTGTCGAGACCTCGTCCATAGGCGAGGAGGGGCTCGAGAAGCTCTTCTTCGAACTCACCGGGACAGCCCCCCTGGAGGCTGCCGGCTACTTCGCGGCCGGATCGCCCCTGCCCGGCATGGTCTAGTCCCGCCAGCCGGCGTATTCGTACATCAGGTCCGGCCCCTCGAATCCCAGCCTGAGCGACTGTATCGATACGGCGAAGGCGCTGTCGCCCAGCGCCCAGATCCCCTCGATCCCGTAGCCGAACATGCCCGACAGCCCGGGATCCGTCTCCGTGTCGCGTCTGATCACCCTGAGGACGCCTGTCGCGTTGTCCCTGACGGAAACGGAGAGCAGCTCGGGGACCAGGAGCCAGTACTCCTCGAGTTCCGTGCCGTGGACGGCCTCCGAGGTCAGGATGACCGTCCTGTCGCCGACGTGGTATCCCGGAACGGGCCTCCAGGAGTGGAACCTGGCCGAATCCCGGGGGGCGGACAGGTCGGTGGGGAGGTGCAGCACGCACAGCCGGCCCTCGAGCCATTCCTCCGAGAGCGAGTCGAGCAGCCCCGAGGCTTCTTCACGGCAGAGGTCCCTCGCGGTCCCGAGGTCTCCGCACCCGTCCTCCAGCACGATCTCGAAGCGCCCCGCGAGACGGCAGTCCCCGAGGCCGAGGACGGTGATGATGGAGACCGGGAATCCGCTGCCGTCCTGGATGCCGTACTCCTCCCAGGCGGCGAAGCGGGCGTCGGACGAGAAGCCCAGGAACTCCGCGGAAGTCGCCGAGTTGCTCCAGCCCGGCCCGGGCGCGAACAGGGCGGGAAGCAGGGCCGCGAGCAGGGGGGGCATCCCGCGGCCGTTCACAGCCAGCCCTTCTTCCGGAACCAGAAGCCCATCCCGAAACCGATCAGCACCATCGCACCGAGCACCGCGGGATAGGCCCACGCCTTTCCCAGCTCGGGCATGTGCTCGAAGTTCATCCCGTAGATCCCTGCTATGAAGGTCAGCGGCATGAAGATGGTCGCGATGATCGTCAGGACCTTCATGACCTCGTTCATCCTGTTGCTGGTGCTCGACAGGTAGGTGTCGAGCATGGCGGACAGCATCTCCCTGAGGGTTTCCGAGGTCTCCACGACCTGCACCGCGTGATCGTAGAGGTCCCTGATGTACGGCAGCGTGACGCTCGAGAAGGCCGAGTCGCCCGTCCTCGTCAGGTTCCCCACGAGCTCCCGCATGGGCCAGACCGAACGCCTGAAGAGGAGCATCTCGTTCCTCATGGAGTGGATCCTCTCGAGCAGATCCGAGCCGTCCCCCTCCACCACGTCCTCCTCGAGCTTCTCTATCCTGTCGGCCATGTCTTCGAGGGTCGCGAAGTATCCGTCCACCACCGCGTCCATCAGGGCGTAGAAGAGGTAGTCCGGCCCGTACCTGCGGAGCCTCGAGCCGCCCCTCTTCATCCTATCGACAACAGCGTCGAAGAGAGGAGTATCGCCCTCCTCGAACGAGATCAGGATGCCGGGTTTCAGGAAGAGCGCCAGGTGGCCGTGGACCGGTGGCCCGCCGTTTCCGGGGAAGATCGAGCTCAGGGTGACGAAGACGCTCTCCTCGTCGAGTTCCGCCTTGGGCCTGTCGTGCCTGTTGACGGCGTCCTCGAGCTGGAGGGGATGTATGCCGAACAGGCCCCCGACGGTGTTGACCACGGAGAGGTCCGAGAATCCCCTGATCCTCATCCAGCGGACTGTGTAGTCCTCTCCTTCCTGCGCGGGCGACGCCGGGTCGTCGACATCCAGGATCGAGAACTCTTCCTCACTCCAGCGGAGCAGGGTGATCCTGGTCTCGATCTGCTCCCTCCCCGGGCTGCTCACCAGGGTTCCGGGCGAGAGGCCCCGCTTGCCGCCCAGGCCGGTGAAGGAACTGGTCATCTGATCCTCCAGTCTATCGTTTGTGCCTTGCCCCGCGGGCCCTTATGCTCGGCATGGCGGGTGGCGTGTAACCCCCGTGCCGGCCGCGGCGTCTCTATGGTCGAGGCAGCAGAAAGGAGACCCGGAATGGACGGCTTCATGGAATCGGCGATCCCGATTGTCGCGATCCTGCTCAGCATCGGTGGACCCCTCGCGATAGCGGCCCTCGTGATCCACTTCTCGCACAGGAAGGATATGGCCCTCCAGGAGATGGTCGCAAGTGCGGTGGCATCCGGGAAGGGTCCCGAGGAGATCAGGGAGATCGTGGGGATCATCAACCCGAAACAGCCGAGGAACAGACTCTGGACCGTGAAGGCCGGGGTCTTCCTGATCGGCATCGCGGCTGCGATGGCCTTCACGGCGCTGGTGCTGGGTCAGACCGGCATGCTCGAACCCGGAGCCTATCTGTTCTTCGGCGGTATCGCCCTCGTGGTGATCTGGCGCGTTACCGCAAGGAAGGGCGACGGGAGTTGAGAGATGCGGACGGAGTCGCGGATGTGGTGGATCGCGCGAAGGCCGGCGACAGGCAGGCATTCGACTCACTCGTCCGCGACTTCGCCGGATTCGTCCATGCGCTCGCCAGGAGGACCGTCGGCGATCCTGACGAGGCCTGCGACATCGCGCAGGAGGTCTTCGTGAAGGCCTGGCTGAACCTGGGCCTCCTGAGGGAGAGCGGCAGGTTTCCCTCCTGGCTGGCCTCGATCACGCGGAGGGCCGCGATCGACCACCTGAGGAAGAGGATCCCCGGCCAGGTCCTGGAAGGCGAGGACATCGAGGGGTACGGAGCCGAGGACAGGCGGCCCGATCCCGGGTCCGGCCTCCTGGAGACAGCCTTGTCGAGGCTCCCCGAGAGGGACAGGTCCCTCCTGACCCTCGTCTATTTCCACGAGATGACGCATGCCGAGGCGGGCGATGTCCTCGGAATCCCCGGTAAGAACGTCAGGGTGTATCTTCTGCGCGCCAGGCGCAGGCTGAGAGAGATCCTGGAAGGGAGGGAGAATGAGCTCGTGCAGCAGATCTGCTGAAGCCGTCGAGTACCTGCTCGGGCTGCTCGATCCCCCCATGGCCGCGTCGTTCCTCGAGCACTGCGCCGGGTGTCCGGAATGCACGAAGGCGCTCGAGGCCGAGAAGCTGATCGAACAGGGCCTCGCAGGCTCCTACGGGATCCCCGACGGCCTCCTCGATCGGATCGACGCCTCCATCGACCTGCTCGACAAGCCCTCCGGGCGCTTCACGATCCTGAGGGCCGTGGCAGCCTCGGGAGCCGCCGCGGCGGTGCTGTTCGGAGCCTGGAGGCTTCTCGCGTCGTCGGGCAGGAGCCTGCTCGCAGGCGACGGGTTCCACCAGGTGGCGCAGGCCGCTGCGAGGGCGATGGAACCCGGTTCGGTATGGATAGCAGCCATAGCCTTCGGCATCCTCCTGACCACGGTTACGATGGTGTTCCTCGCCTCCCGGTACGGGAGATGACCGCAGACGGCAGGAGTTCTCCGGGAGGAGCGGCGCATGGACAACGCGACCCTGGCCGGCAAGTTCGCGAGCATCCTGAGGCTTGAAACCGGACCCGTGGCGGTGAAGCTCCACGCATCACGCGAGGACCTCCCCCGCAGGCCCCTGCCTTTCCCGGTCAACATCTGCCAGCTCATATCGATGGCCAGGCACCAGGGCAGGCAGGCGTCGGGCGTGCCCGAGCGGATGGTCTGCGCCATCGGGGCGGCATGCCTCGGCCTGGTCGAGACGCCTCCGGCGTTCAGGGACGGCTCCGCAGCCGTGGGCAGGTACGTCGCATCGCGGGAGGCCGGCGAGGCCTTCTTCAGGAACACCTTCAAGCTCGGCGACTCCGGGGCCCGCTATCAGGCCGTCTCGGTCGCGCCGCTCGCAGGGTATCCCGATGGCGATCCCGTGCCCGACGCCGTGCTGTTCTACTGCAATCCGGCCCAGGTGATGCGCTTCGTGCATGCCGCGCTCTACCGGACCGGGGAGAGGGTCGCCGCGGACACCGTTGCCGAAGCCGCGGCGTGCTCGGCCATAGGATTCGTGTCCGGCACCGGCAGACCCGTGATCGGCTTCCCCTGCGCGGGTGACAGGAGGTTCGGCGGTACGCAGAACCACGAACTCGTGTTCGCCTGTCCGCACCCGATGCTCGAGGGAATGGCCGGCGCCCTTGCCGAGCTCTCGAAGGCCGGCCCGCTCTATCCAGTCCCGCCGAACGTCATGTGGACGCCGCAGATGCCCCCCGCCTACACCCTCGAGCAGGGAGATCCGGGATGCTCGAACTAGCAGGGCTCCGGGAACTCGTGGCGGAGGAGCGGGAGCACTTCGGCATGCTCGCCTCTCTCCGCGCGGAAGGCGGCTAGCGGCCGGGCCCCGAGAGCGCTGCCGAGATCTCGCCCACGTACATCCTGTGGAAGTCCGAGTGCGGGTACAGGCTCAGCGGGGCATCGTCCAGGAAGCCTTCCGCCGACAGGTCGTGCGTGTATATCGTCCGGGCAGCCAGGACCAGGGACGCCTGCCTGAAGGAGACGCATCCCGGCACCGGTTCGAAGGGCTCGAGCCCGGTCATGGCGGCCTTGTCGACATCGCGGCCGGAATGGCTCCCGCAGTACTCCAGCGCGGCCCGGTGCTCCTCCCCGAAGAACGACACAGTGAACAGGCGCGACCCGTCCATGAAACGGCGCGTGTGCCTCTGCGGCCTCACGAACACGAAGCAGACGTCCCTGTTCCAGAGGTGCCCCAGCCCGCCCCAGCTCGCCGTCATGGTGTTCCATGACCCGGGGGCGCCTCCGGTCACCAGCATCCAGCCCCTGCCTATCCCGTCGAAGGGATCCATGACGACCCCGCCTGCAGGCAGGGCCGAGAATCCGGCATCCCCGGCACTCATCATCGCATGTCCTCCCCCGCGATGCTCTCGATCCTCGCTACATAGGCGCCGATGTCGTACTTCGCCTCCAGGCTCCGGCGCGTCATGGACCTGACGGAACCGAAGACCCTGCGCCCGGGCCACGGCCTGTCGTGGAGCCCGAAGCACCAGCCGATGCCCGCCATGCTGTTCTGATCCCTCCCGTCCAGCGCGTATCTGTCGTTGAGCAGGGTGGCCCTGCGGAAGGCCTCTTCCGGAGAGGGCGTCCACGCCAGGATCATCTTGCCCCAGTACATCCTCATGTATCCGTGCATGGTGCCGGTCGTGACGAGCTCCTTCTGGGCGGCGTTCCATGCATCGTCGTGGGTGCGGGCGCCATCCATCTCCTCCAGGGTGTACGTGTACTCCCTCGGATCCCCGGTATGCTCCCCGAGCGTCCTCCTGGCCCATTCCGGAATGGCGCCCCACGAGCCGGGGGCGGGCGACCTCGCGCAGAAGTTGACCGCGAGTTCCCGGCGCACGAGGAGCTGCTCCAGGAAGGCTCCGGCTCCCGGGCTGCCGGTATTCCTGATCTCGAGGGCCGCCTCGACGGGGGATATCTGGCCGAAGTGCAGGTAGGGCGAGAGCCCCGAGACGCAGTTCCTCGCCGGATCGCGCGAAGAGGACCCGTACTCGTCGAGGTCCTCGTCGATGAAGCGCCCGAGCGCCGTCCGGGCTGCGGCGGAACCGGGCCTGATCCTCCCCGCCGGGCCGGCTCCGGGATGCCCGGGGAGCAGGGCCAGCGCCTCGAGCGGGCTCATCGCCGGCATGTCGGGCAGGAAGCCCGGGATGGCGACCCCGAGCCTCGGCGGAGGTTCGAGCATGCCCTCCAGGAGGGGCTCCATCCTCCTCCGGACCACGGCCGCCGACCACGCCATGCGGTCGTGGAGCATGCCGGGTGGCACGGCCGTATCGGTCTCCACCACGTAGAGCGGACAGGGGCACCTCGCCGCCGCCTCCGCCCTCCACCGCCTCTGGACGGGGGTGTGCCCGCCGTCGGTGACGGCGAGGGCGGCCCTTCCGCATGCCTCGACCAGCTCCTCCACGGGATCGCCGATCCGCACCAGGAGCCTGATGCCCCTGGCGGCAAGATCGCCCGCCGTCTCCTCGAGACCCTCCAGCATGAACCGGTAGTGCGAGGGTCCCGCCCCCGGGTACGACGGGTCGACGCAGAAGAGGACGAAGGCCGGCAGACCCATGTCCCACGCCCTCGCCAGCGCGTACTCCAGGGCGTGGTTGCAGGCCTCCCGACGGGCCTGCTGCATCCAGTACACGATCCAGGAGGCCCCGCGCGCGGAGGGAGTGCAGGAAGCCTGCCGGACCCTCTCCTCCATCATCGCGGAGGGGCCTCCCCGCGGGCCGGATCCTCCGTGCCGGCGAGGGCCGGGGGGTACGGGTCGAAGATGATCTGGTCATCGAGACAGGCGGTGCCGAACCTGACGGTCCATGATCTGATCAGGGAGCCCGGTATCCCCATGGCGGTCCTCCCTGCCCCGAAGTCCTCGAGGCTGTCGAGGAACAGGGCCTTCTCGGCGGAGGACAGGTCCCGCTTGAAGTAGCCGAAGGCGTGCATGAGAGCGTCGACGGCCGGATCCGTGCGGAGGGGCCGCGCAAGGGCCCGGACGAGGGATGCCCCATAGGCGGATACCGACCCGGGACCCCCGTCTGCTACGAGCCTGCCCATCCTCCTTCCCTCTTCGCGGCTGTACGCCGAGAGAAGCAGCGTGGCGGAGGCGTGGAAGGATACGAGCGGACCCAGCGAGCGCCTTTCGGAGCACTCGCTTTCTGCTGACCGGAACCTGGCCAGGGTGAACAGCGACGTCATGAAGTGCTCGCGGAGCCTCGGGTTCGACAGCCTGCCCTCGTGGATGACGGGCCTGCCGCCCATGGCCTCCAGCACGGCTCTTCCGAACATCCCCGGCCCCGTGCCGTCTCGTGCCGGGCCGTCGGCGCCGGAGAAGACCCTGACATCGGAGATGCCGCAGGAGGGCGACCTGGACTTGAGCACCGCCCCGTCCAGGCTTCCGGGGTCCGACAGGACCCGCCAGCAGAACGCCGACATGGCGGCAGTGAGGTCCCTGCCGGTGGACGGCTGCACTAGAAGCGCCCCGCCCGATCCGTCCGAGACCAGACGAATCGGCGGTCTCGTGACCCCGAGCCCGATCCCCGCCTCGGGGCAGGCCGTTCGGACCTCGCAGAACGGCATGAGCCTCAGGACGAAGGGGTCCTCCGCAGATGAGCCGTCGTACCTGCATCGCGCGCCTGCGAGGCATTCGCTCACGAGCAGCACGGGCTTCATGTGGGGTCTCATGCGGCCTCCTGCGGGAGGCGGGATGGTCCCGGCGCCCCTGTCAGATCTCTATCTCCACTATCGCCGCCCAGGCGTGATACGACGTGAAGTCGTCGTCTCCGTCGTTCCCGTAGGCGACGAGGGCGCGGCATGGCTCGCCGGGGACGAGGACCCTGTCGTTCACGTCGCCCGAATCCAGCGGCATCCTGAAGACGATGGTAGTCCTGCCGTCCTCCTCCGTGCCCGACACCGGCACGAGGTCGTCGGAGCCTCCGAGGGAGGTGTCCGGGGCATGGGTCGTGAAGCCCGTGCCGAAGTCGTCGCGCAGGGCGAACGCATCGCCGTCCACCCAGCCCATGACTATCTGGGCGTTCTGCATGGCGCCCTCGGTGTGGAACCCGGCGGCCACCCATCCCGTCGTCGGTGCGCTCATGGTCACCACAGCCTCCGCGCCCTCGACGGTCCAGGACAGGAGGAACCCCTCCCGCTGCACCGAACGGGCTCCTCCGGCGGAGTCGGGCGGGGGTGGCGCGGCATCGCCCGCGGGGGCGGCGTCATCGCCGGTCGAACAGGATGACTGGCCCAGGATCAGGCACGAAAGGATCAAGAGGAGCGATCCACGCATGGTCGAGCTCCTTCCGGGTTTTCACGGAACCACCGATTCTGTAAGATAGCAGCCGTGGCGGGTTCGCGCACCGGGCGGACCCGGAGGCCGGCGCATGCGCCACCGAACGGGTGCCAAAGCGGAGGTACGATGGAACTCAGCACCAGGCCGCTGACCGGGATGAGGCAGCTCTATCCCTCCGAGATGGCCGTCGAGGCCTACATCGTCTCGATGGTGAGGAAGGCGGCCTGCTCCTACGGATTCGAGGAGTACGACGGCCCGACGATCGAACCCGTCGAGCTCTTCCTCGCCAAGTCCGGGGGCGGGCTGATCTCGGAGCAGGGGTACTCCTTCGAGGACCGCGGCGGGAGGAGGGTGGTGCTCCGCCCGGAGATGACTCCCAGCCTCGCCAGGATGATAGCATCGGCCCCCGAGGTCCCCAGCCCGGTCCGCTGGATGTCCTTCCCGCTGTGCTTCAGGTACGAGCGCCCTCAGCGCGGCAGGGTCAGGGAGTTCAGGCAGTTCAACCTGGACATCCTCGGCGAGACGGGCTCCATGGGCGACCTCGAGGTCATGCTGGTCCTGGACAGGATCATGAAGAACCTCGGTGCCCTCCCCGGAACCTACCGGATCGGGTACTCGGGGCGCGGCCTCGCAACGGATGTCCTCCGTGCCGTTGGGATCGCTCCGGAAGAGATCCAGAGCGCCCTCGGAGCGGTGGACAGGATCGGCAAGATGCAGAGGCCCGAGTGGCTCGCCTATGCCGCAGGAATCCTCGGAAGCGACGAGAAGGCGTCGGTCCTCGAGAAGTTCGCCTCGGTGAGGTCCCTGGATGACGAGTGGCTGGCCGGCGCTGCATCGGGATCCGGGAGCTACGCCCGCATGAAGGAGTTCGCCGGGCTGCTCGAAGCCGCCGGGCTTGCCTCCGCCTCGTTCGACGCATCCGTGGTCAGGGGGCTGGACTACTACACCGGCACGGTCTTCGAGCTCTCGGACACCGGGAGCGGGAACAGGCGGGCCATCTGCGGCGGCGGCAGGTACGACGATCTCGTGGGCCTGTTCGGCGGGAAGCCGGTGACGGGAGTGGGCTTCGGCCTGGGCCTCCTGACACTGAAGCTGTTCCTGGAGACGTACGGGCTCCTGCCCGCCGATCCCGGGGAATGCTGCAGGCCGCAGGTATTCGTGGCGGTCTACTCCGCCTCCGAGGCGCCGGCCGCCCTGGCGTGGGCCGAGAGCCTCAGGGCGCACGGCGTCAGGACAGTCATGGAGATAGAAGGCAGGAGCATCTCGAGGCAGTTCAGGGCCGCGGGGAAGGCGGGGGCCAGGCTGGTGGTCGTCGCCGGACCGGAGGAGGTCGCTTCGGGAGAAGCTCTCGTCAAGGACATGGCGTCGGGGACCGAGCATCGCGTCCGGTCCGGTTCGCTGACAAGCTGGATCCTCGGCATGCTGGCCTCCGGCTGAGCATGGGCATCCCGAGGGTTCCGGGGCTCCCTGCCGCCCTGCTGACGGCGGTATTCGCAGCGCTGTCCGGAGCACTCGGTACCGCCTCCCCGGATCCCGCCGGGATCGGGGCCTCTCTCGCCGCGGCCCTCCTGTATTTCCAGACCCTCGCGACTCCCGCACGGAGGAGCCTCGGTGCAAGACTGGCCATCGCAGCCGTCCTGCTGGCCGCATCCTCGGGCTTCTCCCTGCTGGGAGCGCGGATTCCCGCCGGTGTCCTGACCGGGCTGTCCATCGCCTCGTCCGTTCTCTTCCTGGTCTATGCCAGATCCCTTTCGATGACCGACAGCCCCCGCTTCGCAGGAGCGGTCTCCGTGATCCTGATCGGGCTCCTGATCCTGGACGGGATCCTGCTCTCGGTGCTCCCCTCCGGTGAGGCGGCCGCAGGAGGCTCGGGAGAGAACGGATCCTTCGCAGGCACAGGCCCGGTGGTGTTCCTCGCCGCTGCCGCCGCTCTGCTCGCCGGATTCAGATCGGGATGGATCCACTACCTCGATTCGAGGGGCAGATGGATCGCCATGGCCGTCGCCATAGCCCTTGCCGCGGCCTCTGCGGCAGCGGCGGACTCGGCGGACCGGGCCGGAGCCTCCCGGGCGGTCTCCGGGCTGTCGACGGCTCTTTCCGTCGCGGGTTCGGGGATATCGGGGGCTGCCGCCTTCGCGATCCTCCTCTCGCTCCCCTCCGCGGGTGCGATGGAGCGCCTCAGGAGGGGGCTCAGGTCGGTGCAGGAGCTCGGCGACCTCATCCTTTCCGGAGCAGGGGCGGAGGCTGTCTGCGAGAGCGTTGCGAGGCTCGCCTGCGGCCTGCCGGGAGTCGACGCGGCGTGGGTCGAGCTGCTCGATCCGGACGGCTCGTCGAGCATCGTGAAGGTGAGCGGCACCGATCTGATCGTGGAGGGGCTGCCGGGATGCGGAGTCAGCGGCATGGTGGGCTCCCCGGGCATGCGGGGGACGCAGGTGCTCGCAGGGCTCCCGAAGGGCTCCCCGCTCGCGAGGCTGGGATCGGCCGGGCTCGGAACGAGGTCCCTGCTGGTCACGCCCATCCGCGCCGGAGGGATCGATCTCGGGAGCCTGGTGGCGGTCTCGTCGAGTCCGTTCGCCTTCGTGAGGCAGTCCACCGGCCTGGTCGAGGCGTTCGCAGGGCTCGCCGGCGTCGCCATGCTCAATTCGCGCCTGCTCGCCGAGAACATCGAGAGGGGGAGATACCAGGAGGAGATCGAGATAGCGAGGAGCGTGCAGGACGGGCTGCTCTCCGCCCCCGTCCCCGATCTCTCACCCTTCGGCGCGTCGGTCGTCTGCAGGCCCACCCGGGAGGTGGGGGGCGACTGTTTCGGGATCTCGCGTCTGCAGGACGGCAGGGTCGGGATCTTCGTCGCCGACGTTGCCGGCAAGGGAGCCGGAGCGGCGATCCTGATGTCGGCCGTGCACGCATCGGCGACCACCCTCCTCGAGGAGGGCTACCCGCCGGCCGGGACGTGTTCCGCCCTCAACGGACTCCTCTGCAGGATATGCCCCGAGGACCGCTTCGTGACCTTCTTCTGCGCCGTGCTCGATCCTTCCTCGTGCTCGATCGAGTACTGCAACGCCGGCCACGACCACCCGCTCCTGATCGGGATCTCGTGCGGAGGGGGGACGATCGAGCTCGAAGAAGGCGGGCTCGTGCTCGGCATCTCGCCCGGAGCCGTCTACGGATCGGCGACGGTGCCGATGGGAGCGGGAGATACGCTCGTCATCTACACCGACGGGCTGTCGGACAGGTTGGAGAGGATCGGGGAGAACCCTCTGGAGTGGATGGCGTCGCTCGTCCGGGATCATCCCGGAGCCTCGCCGGATCAGCTCGTCGAGAGGCTGCTGAGCGGCTCGGAGCCTCCGGACGGCGACATCCCGGACGACGACGTGACCCTGGTCGTCCTGAAGTCGCGGGCGCCGGGCGTGCCCCGCCCGCCCTCGATATTGTAGTATCGGTCCATGGGCGCGAACCCGGAGGTCTGACATGACAGGAACCGTGTTCAAGTGCGGGAAATGCGGCAACATCGTCGAGATGCTCCACCACGGCGGCGGCACGCTTGTCTGCTGCGGCGAGCCGATGACCGCCCTGGTCGAGCAGACCGCCGACTCCTCTGTCGAGAAGCACGTTCCCATCATCGAGAGGGTCGACGGAGGGTACACGGTCAGGGTGGGCAGCGTTCCGCACCCGATGCTCGAGAACCATTTCATCGAGTGGATAGAGCTCGTGGCCGACGGTCGCACGTGCAGGCGTCACCTGGCACCCGGGCTGGCGCCCGAGGCCTTCTTCCCGGGCCCGGTCGCCTCCGGGCTCTCGGCGCGTGAGTACTGCAACATCCACAGCCTCTGGAGGAGTGCGACATGATGGACAGGAAGGTGCTCGACGAGTTCAACGCCCAGATCAACGAGGAGGCCTTCTCGGCCTACCTGTACCTCGCCATGGCGGCCTGGTTCGAGTCCGTGAACCTGCCGGGATTCGCGAAGTGGATGAGGGTCCAGAGCCAGGAGGAGACCGCCCACGCGATGAAGTTCTTCTCCTTCATCGTCGAGAGGGGCGGCAAGGTGGCCCTCAAGGCCATCGCCCAGCCCACCGCGAAATGGAAGACCCCCCTCGAGGCTTTCAAGGCCGCTCTCGCCCACGAGAAGCACATCACAGCGCGCATCGACACGCTCATGGACCTCTCGATCTCGGTCAAGGACCACGCCTCCGCGAGCTTCCTGAAGTGGTTCGTGGACGAGCAGGTCGAGGAGGAGGCGCACGCGGACTCCATAGTACAGAAGCTCGTCCTCGCCGGCGACTCCACCGGCGCCCTCTTCATGCTCGACCGCGAGCTGGGGGCGAGGAGCTGAAGGACACCGGTGCCTGACCGTGCCGGAGGGTCCTGCGGAGGACCGATGGACTGGGACGAATTCGCCGCGACCCGGGCGGAGCTGAACGGGCTCCTGCTCGGGCGCGCCGACAGGACTGCGAAGAGAGTGATTTCGGCCGACGCACAGGCCTGGGGCGACGGAGCTCTCGGCGCCGCGACGAAGGAGATCATAGGCCTCGCGGTGTCTCTCGCCCTCCGGTGCGACGACTGCGTGGCATACCACCTCGGGGGCTGCAGGGACACCGGAGCGAGCGGGGAAGAGGTCATGGAGGCCATGGGCCTGGCCTGCCTCATCGGAGGTACGATCACCATCCCCCATCTCCGGAGGGCCGTCGCCATGTGGAACGGGATGGAGTCGCGGCGCCCTCCCGGGGGCGAGCCCGGAAGGCGGCACGGACTGCATGCCGGCAGGCTCCAGGCGGTCTGCGACCTGCTGCACGCCTCCGATCCGAGGTTCGGCTGGGTCGGTTTCTACCTCGTGGATCCGTCGGAAGAGGGCGTCCTGGTGCTCGGCCCCTTTTCCGGCAAGCCCACGGAACACGTCAGGATCCCGTTCGGAGCCGGGGTGTGCGGGCGCGCCGCGTCGTCGCTCGGAACCATCCTCGTCGACGACGTCTCCGCCGATCCCGGCTACCTGGCCTGCAGCCCGACCGTCGAATCCGAGATCGTGATCCCCGTCTTCCGCGAAGGAAGGCTCGTCGGAGAGCTGGACATCGACTCCGACACGCGGGCGGCCTTCACGGAAGCGGATGCGGCTTTCCTGGAGCGGCTCGCGGGATGCTGCTCGGAATCTGTGTCGGAGGCTGCCTCCGAACTGCGTGGAGGGTCTGATGAGCGGCGTTTATGAAGCGGTGCGCCTTGCCGAGGGATTCTACTGGGTAGGGGCGGTGGACTGGGGCCTGAGGGACTTCCACGGTTATTCGACCCACAGGGGGTCCACCTACAACAGCTATCTCCTCACCACGCCCTCCGGCCGGAACGTCGTCTTCGACGCGGTCAAGAAGCCCTTCATGGACGTGATGCTGTCCCGGATAGCCTCCGTCGTCGATCCGGCCTCGATCGAACTGATCGTCTCGAACCATGCGGAGATGGACCACTCGGGCGGCCTGGCAGACCTCGCCCGGGCCGCCGGGGGGGCGCGCATCGTCGCCTCCCGGATGGGCGTGAAGAACCTCTCCATGCAGCTCGGCGGCCTCGACGGGCTCTCCGCCGTCAGCGACGGCGAAACCGTGGAGGTCGGGGGGGAGAACATCTCCTTCATCGAGACCAGGATGCTCCACTGGCCCGACAGCATGTTCAGCTACCTGCCATCGCGGAGGATACTCGTCAGCCAGGACGCATTCGGCATGCATCTCGCCACCCCGGAGACCGCCGCGCACCGGATCGATGCAGCCATCCTCAGGGAGGAGGCCGGGAGGTACTATGCGAACATCCTCATGCCGTACTCCCAGCTCGTGACGAAGCTGCTCGGGAAGGTGTCGGCGATGAACCTCGGCATCGACATCATCGCGCCGGACCATGGCCCTGCGTGGTTCGCGGGGACGGAATCCGGCCCGGGCCTCATCACGGGGCTCTACGCCCGCTGGGCGGCGCAGGAACCGACCCTAAGGGCCGTCGTGGCCTACGACACCATGTGGGGTTCCACCGAGATCATGGCCCGGGCGATCGCGGAAGGGCTCCGGGAAGGCGGCGCCGACCCGGTCGTGCACCCCCTCCACGGCAGCCACAGGAGCGATGTCGCCGCCGATCTCCTCGAGGCGGGCGCCCTGCTCCTCGGCACCCCCACGCTCAACGCCTCGATGTTCCCCACCGTGGCCGACCTCGTCACGTATCTCGGGGGGCTCAGGAGGATGAACCTGGTCGGGGCGGCCTTCGGCTCCCACGGGTGGGGCGGGGAGGGAGTCCGCCGCCTCTCCGCGGCGATGACGGAAATGCAGGTAGAACTTCTGCATCCCGGGCTGGCTTGTCAGTTCAGGCCCGGCGGTGATGTGCTCTCCTCGTGCAGGGCGCTCGGAGTAGAGACAGCCGGGAGGCTCCGGCGGGAGGTCGGCTGACCGGGCCGGCCGGGTCCGGGTCCATGAAGCCGGGCACCCTCGAGAAGGCAGGATTCGCGGTCATCGGCGCCGCCCTGGCCGCCGGGCTGGTGCTCGACGCCTTCCTGCCCGCGGCAGGCGCGGCTGCTGCGGCCCTCGTCCTCGTCATGGTGGTCGGATCCTCGTTCAGGACCATGCTCGCCGCTCTCCTCCTCCAGATCCTCGTCACCGCCAGCCAGCTCGATGCCGTCAAGGCCGCCCTGGGCATACCGGTGCTGGGCCCCGACGACATCCTGCTGCTCTGGTCGGGGTTCCTGTGGGCCCTGGCCCTGGCCGAAGGAAGGGCCTCGCTCGCCGGGGCGGGTCTCGTAGGCGCCTTCATAGCAGCCTTCCTGGCGCTCTCGCTCTTCGCGGCCGCCAGGGGGTTCGCCGCCGGCTATCCCCGGAGCAACGTGATCTCGCTCACCAGGACGTTCATGCTCTATTCCTCCTTTTTCCCCGCGCTCTGGCTCTTCTCGGGAGAGGACAGGTTCGATGCATTCTGGAAGGCTGTCCTGGCGGTATCCGTGGTCGCAGGGATCGTCTTCTTCATCAAGGGCTTGACCGGTTCGGGCGAGGGCGTGCACTACCTCTATGCGAGCGGTCTGCGGATAGGGTCGAGGCAGGCCAACGCGTTCGCGGTCATCCTGCTCATCCTGCTGACGAGGCTCTGGCTGAGCCCCTCCAGGCCTCCGCTCTCCCTGGCCCTGCCCGTCGCGGTGCTGATGGGGGCCTGCCTCGTCATCTCCTCGACCCGGGCGCTCTGGGGCGGCACAGCGGCAGCCGTCACGTCCGCATGGGTCCTGGCGCTCTTCAGGAAGGGTGGAGTCCCCGGAGGGATGGGGAGGCACGTCACCCTCCTGACCGTGTCGGCCCTCACCGCGCTTGCCGCCGTCGCCGCGGTCTCGGCCGCCGGCATCATCTCCACCTCCCAGATGGCCAGCAGGATCGGAGGAGGCGGATCCTACTCCCTCCCGATCGACATCGGCCTTCTGTCGAGGATCATCTCGTGGGCCACCATCCTCGACGGGGCGGGGCCGGCGGAGCTCCTGGCGGGCAGGGGCACCGGAGCCGAGATCACATACTTCAAGCCCGAGTTCGGCGAGGTCTGGACGATGTCCTTCGTGGACGGATCGTTCTGGCAGCTCGTCCTCGACATGGGGATCGCCGGGGCTGCCCTGCTCGCCCTGATCTACGGGACCGCACTGGTCCAGTCGGCGCGGCTCTTCCTGTCCACTCCGGACATCGAACGGGCCGCGAGGGCGATGGGCATCTTCTGTTCGCTGATACTCCTCCTCGTGGCGTCCATGATGGGATCCCTCCTGACCAACTACAACTATGTCGCACTCTGGGCCGTCCTCCTCGCCATCCTCCAGGTCGAGAGGAACAGGGAGGCGGGCACCCGGGCCGGGGTCCCGCGGAACCGGCCTGTTGGCCCCGGGGATTCCCCGTCCTTATGATCGCGGATCGACGCCCCTTGCGCGGGAATCGGATCCGCAAACCACCAGTGGAGGCCAGGAGTGAAGATCCTCGTCATCAACAGCGGCAGTTCCTCGATCAAGTTCCGCCTCGTGGAGAGCACTTCGGGAGAGACGCTGGCAGGCGGTCTGCTCGAAAGGATAGGGCTGGCCGAGGGCAGGATGGAGTACCGCAGGGGCTCGGATGAGAAGATCAGGACCGATCTCCCCATCCCCAACCACCAGTTCGGGCTGTCCCTGGTCCTGCGCAACCTCACCGACCCTGCGCACGGCGCACTCGGCTCACTCACCGAGATCGAGGCGGTCGGCCACAGGGTGGTCCACGGCGGCGAGCGCTTCACACAGGCCGTACTGATCACCCCCGAAGTGATCTCCGAGATCGAGGAGAACAGCTTCATGGCCCCCCTCCACAACCCCGCCAACCTGCTGGGCATCAGGGCCGCGATCGAGATGCTCGAAGGGGTGCCCAACGTGGCGGTGTTCGACACATCCTTCCATCAGACGATGCCGCCGGTAGCCTACGTCTATCCCCTGACCTGGGACCTCTACAAGGACAAGGGCTTCCGCAGGTACGGATTCCACGGCACCAGCCACCAGTACGTGGCCGAGCGCACTGCGGCCATCCTGGGGAAGCCGGTGTCAGGGCTGAACATCATCGTCTGCCACCTCGGCAACGGCAGCAGCATCACCGCGGTCAGGGGCGGCAGGAGCATCGACACGAGCCTCGGCTTCGGCACGATGTGCGGCGTGATGATGGGAACCAGGTCGGGCGACGTCGATCCGGCGATCCTCCTGGAGCTCATGGAGAGCCACGGGATGTCGGCGTCCGAGGTCAAGGACCTCGTCTACAAGAAGAGCGGACTCCTGGGGATCTCCGGCGTGTCGAGCGACATGAGGGACGTCGAGCAGGCGGCCGATGCCGGCAACGAACGGGCGAAGCTAGCCCTCGACCTCTTCGCCGACAAGGTGAGGAAGTACATCGGCGGCTATGCCGTCACCCTGGGCTCGGTGGACGCCGTCACGTTCACGGCGGGCATAGGCGAGAACGGCTGGGAGATCCGCGAGACGATCTGCGCCGGGCTCGAGGCCATCGGCGCCAGGCTCGACGTCGAGGCCAACAGGTGCCGGGGACAGGAGAGGATCGTCTCCTCGCCCGACAGCCGTGTGAAGCTCCTGGTCGTCCCGACCAACGAGGAGCTCATGATCGCCATCGAGACCGAGAGGATACTCGGGCTGCGCAGCTAGCCGCGCGACGCCTCCCGGCGCCTGGCGCGGACGCGTTCGGCTGTCTGCTCCTCGAGAAGGTGCCTCGCGTGCGACGAAGAGTCGGCCAGCGACGCCATTATCGTGAGCAGGATGCCTATCACCACGAGGAACAGGCCGGCTATGGCCACTCCCTTGTAGGGCGACACCGCGCCGACCGACAGCCATCGCACGAACAGCACGGCCTCGGTGGCGAGGCCCGCGGCCGTCATGCACAGCCCGGGCAGCCCGTAGAAGCGCCAGGGCATGTGGTCGTGGGAAGCGGAATAGATCGCCCCCAGCGACAGGGCCGCATACCTTGCGATGTTGCCCGAGATGCTGCTCCGTCCGTGCTCCCTCGTGGCCCTGACGGGGAGGGGCAGTTCCGCGATCTTCATCCTCTTCCATGCCAGATCGATCAGGGTCTCCTGGGTGTAGGTGAACCTGCTGAAGGAGCTGAGCTGCTCGAGCGCCGACGGGCCGTAGGCCCTGAAGCCGCATGTGGCGTCGTGCACCCGTGCGCCGGTCAGCACGTTCACCATCGAGGCGACCCACCTGTTCCCCGTCCTGCGCACCCAGGGCATCCGGCCGCCTCCCGAGCCCGGCATGAACCGGCTGCACGTCACCATGTCCGCCTCTCCGGCCAGGATGGGCGCCAGGAGACCGCCGATGCCGGAAGGATCGAACTGCCCGTCGCCGTCTATGGTCGCCAGGACGTCGTATCCGCCCTCCCTGGCCTCCGCCAGGGCGGTCCTGAACACTGCGCCCAGACCCCTGTTGCCCGGGTGCCTGCAGACCCTCGCCCCGGCCCCGGCCGCCACACCGGCGGTCGAGTCGGACGATCCGTCATCGACCACGAGGATGTCGACGCAGGAGACTCCCGGGATCCCGCGGGGCACTCCGGATATCACGGCGCCAACGGTCTTCTCTTCGTTGAATGCGGGGATCGCCACCAGAACGCGCATCCGGCCCCCTTAGGCGAGTGCAGGCCAGGCCCCGGCCTCCGGGAAGATCGTCCGGGCGGGCCGCACCGGCAAGCCCGATTCTTGCTGCCGGGCTCCGCAGGTGTTCTGTTATCCGCATGGTTGGATTCCTTCTCTGCATCCCGGCCCTCGCCGCACTGACCGGAGCCTTCACGGGAGCCGGAGGTCTCCTGGCCGGCGGGAGGCCGCGTGTGATCCGCATGGCTCTCGGCGCGGTCCTGGTCTCCCTGGCCGTGTCCCTGGCCGGGTGGCTCTCGCTGCTGACGCCCGCCGTCCTCTGGGCGATCCTCGGTGTCTCGTCCGCGGCGTTCCTCTTCGGATCCGGGATGAAGCCGGGGAGGGAGGCTATCGCCCCCCTGGCGGCCGTCGCCCTTCTCCTGCCGCTGGCCGCCATGCCGCAGACCGCGAGGGACGCGATGAACCACCACATGTACCTCCCGAGGCTGTGGCTCTCGGAAGGCTCCATCCACAGGCCCGCCTGGTGCCCGTTCTTCAGCTATCCATACCTGGTCGAGTCTCTCTATGCGCTCGTCGGAGGGACCTTCGGCTTCAGGGTTTCCGGCATGGTCAGCCTGGCCGGTTTCGCAGGAGCCGTGGCGGCGGCGAGGCACGCCGCCGCGCCCTTCGGACGGAGGGCCGCCCTGCTGGCGCCGCTGGTCTTGCTCAGCATCCCCGAGGCTCTGCGGAACGCGACCTGGGCATACTCCGACTCCTTCCTCCTCCTGTTCTCGATCCTGGCTGCCGGCGAGCTCGCCAGGGACGACGGCGACGCAACGCTCGCGGCCCTGTGGGGAGCCGCGGCCGGGGCATGCAAGTACAACGGCTTCCCGGTGACCGTGATCACGCTCCTCGTGCTGGCCGTCAGGCACCGGAAGCGCCCCGGGGCGCTGGCGGCCCCGTTCGGCCTAGCTCTCGCACTGTCGGCCACCTGGGCCCTGCCCAACGCGATCGAGCACGGGAACCCGTTCCATCCGATGCTGGGCCGGCTGTTCGGAGTCGAGGAGGAAGTCCCGGCAAGGACGCAGGAACTGCTAGGGGCGTTCTCGGAATACGCCGCATCGGTATCGACGCCGTCCGAACTGCTTGCCCTGCCGGTGAGGATGTCCGTCAGCGGCAGATGGGACGATCCAAGGCTGTACGACGGGGCCTCCGGCCCCCTCCTCCTGCTCGGGGTGCTGCTCTTCCTGCTGCTCTGCAGGAACAGGGCGCAGGTCCTGCCGGCGATGGCCGCGCTCGTCCTGACGGTGCTCCTGAGCATCCCCTCCGCCAGGGTGAGGTATCTCTTCGGCCCGGTAGGGATGCTGGTGCCGTTCGCGGCAGCAGGGCTCTCCAGGGCTCTCGGCACGGGCCGGCTGGGCAGGGCGGCCGTGGGTGTCGCGATGGCATTGTGCCTCGTGTGGAGCGGCTCATGGCTCGTCAGGCTCTACTCGTCGGAGAGGCCCCTGGAGGCCCTGGATCCGTCCTTCCTCGAGAACAGATTGCCGTACATGCCGTTCTACATGGAGGCTGACAGGGTACTTGAGGAAACCGACACCACCCTCTTCGTGAACATGGGCAACAGAGCCTTCTACTGGCCCTCCTGCGCGATCTTCAACAGCCACAGGTTCCCGCTGGACGTGCTGGAGCCGGTCTGGGGGGGCGCGGGCGCGGACGATCTCGCCTCGAGCCTCAGGGCGCGCGGCATATCATATGTTGCGATGGACATGGATATTGCCGATATCAACATCACCGGTGAACTGGACGACGGAGAGTTCGGACGATGGCGGGAGTTCGTCGCGACACGGCTGGAACCGGTGGTCTCGAAGGGCCCCTACGTGCTCTTCAGGCTCCCCGGGTGATTCCTGAACGACTCCATGACCCTGCGGAGGAGTTCGTTCTCGTCGGAGATGTTGCGCAGATCCACGGGGATGGAGCTCAGGGCGTCGATGTAGGCCCTTATGACGGCGGCCTTCGTGATGCGCTGCCGCCTGTGGTGCCTGTCCCTGTTCTGGGAGATCGCACGTACGATCCGGGTGAGGACCTCCTCCTGGTCCTGCCGCACCGGTACGGTGAGCCTGACACTGGCGGAGTCACCCTCCTCGAAGTCCATTATGCTGGAGACTATCCCGGGCTTTGTCCTCGCAGTCATCTCGACCTCCGGGGCAAACATACCGGGCGCTCCATGGGCGTCAAGGGATATATGAAGTTTCGGAGTTATGAATTTGGGTATTGACGACATTGGACACACTCGTTAAACTTCGATCGGTGCAGGAGGGCACTGTGATCCCTCCCCGGGCACGATGCACGGGTGCGGGGTCTAGCTGAACGGTTGGAGGCACAGATGGGCTTCGGCGGTTCTGTCAAGTCGGCCGTAGGCCTGGATATCGGCAGCCATTCGGTGAAGGTGGTCGAGCTGATCAGGTCCGGGAAGACCTACAAGCTCGCCAGGTTCGCCATACAGGAACTGGCTCCCGGTACAGTGGCCGACGGTGAGATAGTCAACAGGGAGCTGGTCAACGCCGGGATAAGGGATGCCCTCAAGAATGCCGGCATCAAGTCCCGTCTGGTCTTCTCCGCGGTCTCCGGCAGGAGCGTCATCGTCAGGCGCATCCCGATGGAGAAGATGTCGGAGGAGAACGCCCGCCAGGCCATCCGCTGGGAGGCGGAGCAGCACATACCGTTCAGGATCGACGAGGTCAGCATCGACTTCAAGATCATCAACCCGGAGATGGCTCCGGGGCAGATGGAGGTCCTGCTGGTCGCCGCGAAGAAGGAGGCGGTCGACCTCCACCGCAGCCTCCTGCAGGCCTCGGGCGTGAAGCCCACGGCCATCGAACTCGAGCAGTTCGCCCTGCAGAGGGCATACGAGTACAACTACAGGCCGGGCGCCGACGAGTGCGTGACGATCCTCAACATCGGCGCCGAGGTCACGAACATGGTTGTCGTGAAGGGAGGGCTCCCCAGCTTCAACAGGGACCTCTCGATCGGCGGCAACAGGTTCATAGAGGCTCTCCAGAGGTCCATGGGCCTCGACTACGAGACGGCCGAGGCGGTCCTGAAGGGCGACCTGCCCGAGGGGGCCTCCCAGGACGAGGTCAAGTCGGCCATCGGATATGTCATCGAAGAGCTCTCCACGAGCGTCAGGCGCTCGTTCATCTCCTTCCAGGCCTCGGGGGAGAGCACCAGGATAGACAGGATGTACATCAGCGGCGGCTGCTCGCAGGTGCCCGGCCTCGCGGCGACCCTCAGCGAACAGCACGGCCTTCCCGTCGAGCAGCTCGAGACCTTCAGGAGCGTCTCGGCCGATTCGTCGGTGATCCCCGATTCCGACAAGCCCGTGATGAGTGCCCTCCTAGCCGTCAGCATCGGGCTTGCCCTCCGCGCCTTCGAACCCGGCAGGGTAGACGTGAACGTGATGGAGGAGGCCGACACGAGGCGCAAGAAGGCCGGTGCGGCCGGCACTCCGGCGGCGGCAGCCGCCTCGCCCGCCGCCGCGATCCTCTCCTATCTGCCGATACTCCTGATCGTCGGCGGGATAGTCGCGATGGGGATCCACTACGCCGGACTCAAGAAGCGCCAGTCGGAGCTCCAGGGCCAGATAACCGCCATCGACAGCGAGATAGCCCAGATGGAGACGCAGGTGAGCCAGCAGGCCGAGGCCAACGCCCTGCTGGCGGACCTGGAGGCCAGGCGCGCGGCGATCCAGAGCCTGGCGCTCGACCAGAGATACGCCGTCTACGTGATGGAATACCTCTGCAGGGCGCTGTATCCCCAGCAGACCACGCTCGCCGAGGAGGCCGACAAGGGGATCTACCTGACCGCGATGGTGGTCTCCGTCGAGAGCCTCCACCTGACCGGCATCGCCAGGACATGGGGCGACGTGGTCGCATTCCAGCGCAGACTGGTCGAGCAGATGCCCGACGGGCAGACCGCCCTGTTCCAGCTCGCCGAATACGGCCAGACCTACACGCTCACGCCAGCTACCGATCCCACCGGCGCCACCGGCGGGGAGATGAGATACCAGTTCGATCTGGAAGTAAGTGTCAACAGGGGCTCCCTGCTGCCCCTCGTCGGCAACTACTCCGGGATCTGATGGGGGGATCATGAACAGGATCGTGGTACTATCGATGATTGCAGCACTCGCCGTCCTGTCGGGTTGCGATCCCTTCGGGACAGACGAGACCAGCGTCTACATCACCGGCATGATATGGGAGGACTCGGCGCACACGATCCCCGCCGAGGGGATAACGGTCGTGGCGCACGGAGACTCGGTCAACACCTTCGACCGCAGCTCGGAGACCGGAGAATCCGGAGTCTTCTGGGTCGAGGTCCCTCTCTATCCCACTCCGGGCGAGGAGGGCACCGGCTACACCATGCCCGAGTTCGCCGCGCTGGGTTTCACCGCCCATTTCGGGATCTTGACATACGTCTATGCCGACATCGACCAGTCGCCCTTCTTCATCGAGCTCGGCGACACCCTCGAGGTCTGGGACATCGATCTCGAGTCCATGGGATTGGGCGGCGGCGAGTGAAGGCCCCGGACCGGCCGGGAGGAGGTACGAAGTGGCACTAGACCTTCGCGATCCCAAACTCCTGCGGTTCTTCCTGGGGCTCCTGCTGCTCGCCGCGCTCGTCTACGTCTACTTCAACTTCGTGGCGAAGGACACCAGGGAGTCGATCACCTCGCAGGAGGATCAGCTCCAGATGAAGCAGATGGAGCTGAACCAGCTCCGGGCGCAGACCTCCGAGGACATGGCGGTCATGGCCCAGCAGATCGAGATGTACCAGCAGGAGCTGGAGAACCTGGACAGGTTCCTGCCCAGGCAGTACAGCCAGGACGAGGTGCTCGAGCTCCTCACCACAAAGGCCGCGAGCAGCGGCATCCAGATCGTCAACATGAACCCCCTGCCGCCGGCGCTCGAAGGCCAGTATGCCGTCTACAGCTGGCAGATAAGGCTGACGGGCAGGTATCACAGGCTGGGTGTGTTCTTCGACCAGCTCACTCAGGAGACGATGATGACGGCCATCACCGACCTGAACATCCAGCAGCTGAAGGCGGCGGAGGGGAAGTTCGACAACATCGAGGCTTCCTTCGTGTTCTCCGCCTACACTCAGCCGTAGGGGGTGAAGGACGTGGAATTGCGTGACGCGAGAATCGTCCTGACAATCCTCCTGGCCGCCCTCTCCACGGGCTGCGGGTCGGGTCCGGACAGGACCGGCGCGGCCGCCGCCAGCGACGGTCAGGTGGCGATCGCCGAGAGACCCTCTCCCGTGGGCTGGCAGGAGATAGTCCTCCCGGCCGGCCCGCCGGAGGCTGTCGCCGTGGATGACGGCGGCGCCTGGGCGGCCTTCGAGGGCGGGGGCGTGCTCTACTGCTCGATGAGCGACGGCAGGTGGAGCAGCTACGACCTCGGCCCCGCGGCGGCCTCGCCGGTGGGTGCCGTGTCGATGCCCTCGGGCCTCCTGCTGCTGAGCGATTCGGCGCTGGTGAGCTTCGACGGGGCGGAGGCGGAGATCACACCGCTGCCCGAAGGCTTCGAGCCCGCGGGCCTGGCCCTGGATGCGGCATCTTCACCGGTGATCCTTTCCGAAGGCGGATCGATCGCGATGCTGTCCGAAGGCGTCTGGGACGTCCGCTCTCCCGGGGCCCCCGCACCGGGATCTTCCGGGCTCGCCCTGATGGGGCCGGACTGGATCTTCACGTCCGGGGGCACGCTGGTCAGGTACGATCCGGCCGCCGACCTGTGGCAGTACGAGACCCTGCCCGGGGCGGGACCTGTGCTCGTGGCCGGCGGGAGGCTCTTCTCCTCGTCGGGCGGCGAGGTGCTCGAGCGGGCCGCTGACGGAACGTGGTCCACGGTCTTCAGGGGCAGGCTCTGCGGCGACCTGGCGGTTTCGGGCCAGAGGGTGCTCGATCCGGCCAGACCGTCGGTTGCCGTCGCCGAAGCCCTGCCCGTCGAACCGGGAACCGTGCTCAGGGCATCCGAGGGCGCGCCGGTATGGGCGGTCGACGATGCCGGAATGCTGGTCTGCGCCGAGCTCGGGGCGATCGAGACAAGGATCCCGGGCTTCGACATGCAGCGCATCGAATGCGCACTCGCGGGCCAGACGGGTTCGACGCCGGGCGGCTCTGCCGGGGTGACCCCAGTCCTCTCGGCGGCGAGCGGTGCCTTCAGGATCTATGAATCGGTATCCAGCAGGCCCGATCCCTTCACCGAGTTCCCCGCCAGGCGCAGGGATCTCAGGAGACCCCTGAGCGAGATCGCCATCGAGGAGCTCAGGCTGGTCGGGATCACGCTGGATCCGTCGGGCGGCGACCAGGCCATGGTCGAGGACGTGAACGGCGTCCCCTACATCCTCTACGTCGACACGGAACTCGCCAACAACACCAGGATTGCCGAGATAACTTCCAACGAAGTGATAGTGGTGCAGGAGGTAACGGTCGACTACGGGCCGGAGCAAGGAGGAACCGCTTCTATCCCCACCATCTACACGATGCGGCTTCACGAAGAGGGTGGTCTGTAATGAGGCGAATCGTTTTCGTTGCCCTGCTGGCGCTGGCCCTGCCCGCGTCGGCCTACCGGGTCACAGACATAGCCGTCGAACCCAGCGGTGACAGGACCCAGGTCACGATCACCGCCGACGGACCGATCTCGTACGAGAAGTTCCTCCTGACGGATCCCATGAGGGTCGTCCTCGACCTGAGCGGCTCCGTCCACGCGCTGCCCGCCGCCGACTTCACGGTCGGCAGGGGCGGCGTGGCCGCGGTGCGCACCAGCCAGTACGTCGCCCCGCCGGACGGCGTGGTCAGGATCATCGTCGACGTCTCGGGCGAGCTGCTCAACTACAGCACCGACACCGAGGGGAACGACCTGGTCCTCACGCTCCAGACCAACCCGTCCGGGACACCCTTCACGGCCTGGGCCGCATCCAGCTCGGGCGTCAGCCGCAGCTTCGCGGGCGGCGAGGTGGCGGCGCTGTCCGCACCGGGCGAGACCGTGATGCAGAGTACCTACGTCAGCGAGACGCAGGGCATCACCGTGAGCGAGCCCTGGGCTGCGACAGCCGACGGCTTCCCCGTAGAGTGGACGGGCACCGGCGGCCGCAGGGTGACCATCGACGTGGTGGAGGCCGACATCAGGACCGTCATGAGGTCGATCTCCGACGTCAGCGGCTACAACATCATCCTCCCCGAGGGATACGAGGCCACCATCACGGCGCGCCTGCGCAACGTGGGCTGGCGCGACGCCCTCATGGCCATCCTCAACACGCAGAACCTCGTGGCAACGCTCGAGGGGACCAACGTCCTCAGGCTGGCCAACCGCGCGGACTTCTACACCGAGATCAGCACGATGGCCACCAACAGGAGGGACAGGCAGAACCTCCAGGACCTCCAGACCGAGGTCTTCGTGATACGCTACGCCACGGCGGACGACATCATGGAGGCGACCTCGACCGTCCTGTCAGAGCGCGGCGAGGTGTCCGTCGACACCCGCACGAACTCGCTGGTCGTCACCGACATCCCCGCCAGGCTCGACGAGATAGGCAGGCTCCTGCCGATCCTCGACAGCCCGACGGCACAGGTGATGATAGAGGCCAAGCTGGTCGAGATCGATGCGTCCGCGAGCAGCGAGCTGGGCATCGACTGGGCCGCAGGCAACCTGGGCAGGGGCGACGCCCTGACCCACATAGGCGGCACGGGCAGCCTCGGCGTGGGCGACCCGACGGGGTCGATAACGTTCGGGACGTCCCTGAACCTGCTCGACATCGAGGCCACCCTGAGCTTCCTCGAGGAGGACAACAGGGCGCACATCCTGTCCGAGCCGCGCATCGCGATCATCGACAACATGACCGGGTCGGTGCTCTCGGGCAAGCAGGTGCCCCTGACCCTGCAGGATGCCGACGGCAACACCTACATCCAGCTCTATGACGTGGGCGTCAGCCTCGAGGTCACGCCTCACATCAACGCCGACAACAACGTGACGCTCGAGCTGAATCCCGTGGTGAGCGAGCTCTCCGGCGAGGGCACGGCTTCCCAGCCGATCATCCTCACCCAGGAGGCCAACACCACCCTGATGATCGAGGACGGCGCCACGGCGGTGATCGGGGGCATCATGCGCAGCAAGCAGTCCGAGGTCGAGCGCAGGGTCCCCGTGCTGGGGTACATCCCGCTGCTCGGCCGCCTGCTGTTCACGTACACGTCGAACAGCACCGACAGCACCGAGCTCGTGATATTCGTGACTCCGCACATCATCAGGCCCTACTAGCGGACAGACGTGCTCAGGATAGGGCGGGGGACATGGAAAGGCCGCGTTCTCCGCCCTCCTGACACCATGAGGCCGTCCTCGGGACGCACAAGATCGGCTGCCATGGACATAGCGGGCAACTTCGAGGGGAATCACGTCTGGGACCTCTGCTGCGGAAGCGGGGCCTTCGGCATCGAATGCCTCAGCGCCGGGGCGGCCGGCTGCTCCTTCGTGGACGGCGACAGGGGGGCGGTGCGTTTCGTGAAGGAGACGCTCTCGTCCCTGGGTGCGCTCGGCAGGGCCTTCCTGGTCTGCGGTGACGTCACCTCCATCGACCTGTCCGGACTGTCCAGGCCTTCCCTGGTCTTCATCGACCCGCCCTACTCGTCGACCGGGGTCTACTCATGGGCCTTCGGTCTCGACTGGGGCTCCCTCGCTGCTCCAGGAGGGATAGTCCTGGTGGAGGTCCCGTCGAACCTGGAAACCGACGGCTCCTGGGAACGCAGGCGGTACGGAGAGACGACCCTGGCCTGGCGGTGGATGCGATGAGCGGGCTGGTGATCTACCCCGGGACGTTCGATCCGATGACCCGGGGGCACCTCGACGTCGTCAGGGACGCGGCCCGGATATTCGGGGAACTCAGGGTGGCGGTGGTGCAGCACAGCTCCAAGAGGCTCCTGTTCGGGGTCGGGGAGCGCGTCGACCTGGCCAGGATGTCGCTTTCCGAGGCCGGCATCACGGGCGTCGATGTCGAAGCCTTCGACGGGCTGCTCGTCGATTACATGAAGAGGGCGGGAGCCCGCGTCTTCATCAGGGGATTGCGAGCCAATTCCGATTTTGAGTATGAATTCCAGATGCAGCTGATGAACAGGAAGCTCGCGCCCGACATCACGGGGGTCTATCTGATGCCGGCCGAGCACAACATGTACCTCTCCTCCACGGTCGTGAAGGAAATCGCAGCCTACGGAGGAGACCTCTCCGCCCTGGTGCAGCCGTGCGTCGAGGACGCACTGCGCCGCGCCGAGGGCCTTTCGGAGCGGCGGGGAACATGAACTATTCCAGGAACATCGCAAGCCTCCAGCCTTCCGCGACCCTTCAGCTCACCGCGAGGGCGGCCGAGCTCACCCGGCAGGGAAGGTCGATCATCGCTCTCTCGGCCGGCCAGCCCGACTTCCCCAGCCCGCCCGCAGCCCGCGAGGCGGCGGTGAGGGCGATGGAGCAGGGCAGGACGGGATACACGCCGACAGCAGGCATTCCCGAGCTGCGCGAGGCGGTGGCCTCCGCGACCTCCCGCAGGCGAGGCATCGAGTTCAAGCCAGCCGAGGTCGTGGTGAGCTGCGGTGCGAAGCACAGCCTCGCAAATCTGCTGATGGCCGTGATCAACCCCGGAGACAGGGTGCTCATCCCGCTGCCGTACTGGGTGAGCTACCCCGAGATGGTGCGCCTGGCCGGCGGGCAGCCTGTCTACCCGGGGTCGGGCCACTCCCTGATCACAGCGGCCGACGTCGAGGAGGCCGCCGCATCCGGCGTCTCCGGCGTGATACTCAACTCCCCGGGCAATCCGTCGGGATGCGTCTACACGCCCGCGGAAGCCCGTGAACTGGCCGACGCTCTCGCGGCAACCCGCATGTGGGTCATCTCCGACGACATCTACGAGGATCTCGTCTTCACGGGCTCGGCGGCGCCGCATGTCCTGGACTTCCGGCCCGAGCTCCGCGAGAGGGCCGTCATCGTCTCGGGGGTGTCCAAGACCTTTGCGATGACAGGGTGGCGGATAGGCTGGGCGGTGGCTCCGGTCGACTGGGCGAAGCTCGCCATCCGGGTGCAGGAGCACACGACATCCAATCCCTGCTCCATCTCCCAGTGGGCCTCACTGGCGGTGGTCTCGGGGGCCGCCGAGGGCGAGCGCAGGTCGATGCTCGCGTCGTTCGCATCGCGGCGTGACCTGATCTGCTCCCTTCTCTCGGGTATCCCCGGGATGTCCTTCCCGAAGCCGGAAGGGGCGTTCTACGTGTTCGCCGGCTATCCCCGGTCGATCGGGCTTTCCAGCGCCGAACTCTGCGGCCTGCTGCTCGACGAGGAAGGGCTCGCGGTCATACCCGGAAGCGCGTTCGGCGTGGAGAACAGGCTCAGGCTTTCCTTCGCGGCTTCCGACGGGGATATTCGCGGCGGAGTGGAACGTCTGTCATCCTTCCTAGCCAAGAGGGGTATCCGATGATAGTCGAGTGTCCAAGCTGCGGTAAGCGCTATCAGATACCCGAGGACAAGCTCGGCGCCGGGCCGCGCAAGCTCAGGTGCAGGAGCTGCTCGGAAGTCTTCACGATCTCGGCCGGGCCGGACAGGCGCGGCAGGGAGGAGCCCGCCGAGGAGGACGCCACGACCCGCGCCAGGCGCCTCGCCAGGGTCCTTGCCAGCGACATGGTGGTCTACAACAGGGACACCGTCGAGAAGGCCCGCCTAGACGGCAGCCTCCCGATGCTCCTGAAGGCCGAGATAGACAGGTCGTGGCAGCTCTGGAAGTCGAGGTTCCCCGAGATGAGCGAGTCGGGCGTCGGGATCTTCAGGGACGCCCTGAAGGACGTGCTCGCCAAGGGCGGCGACGACTTCGACGGCTGGATGCCCTCCTAGCCCTCTTCCGACTCCATCTGCCCGCGGACGCACCTGAACACTATGTGCGCCAGCATCAGGTGCACGTCCTCGATCATCTGCATGTCGTCCGACGGGACGATGATGGATTCCGACGCCACCTGCGCCGCCTCCCCGCCGTCGAATCCCGAGAACAGCACTGTGATCGCCCCGGCTTCGTTCGCCAGCTTGAGGGCATTGACGACGTTCGGGCTCCTGCCGCTGCCCGAGAGCCCGATCACCACGTCCCCCGCCTCTACCAGGTTCCTGAGCTGCTCGCCGAAGGTGTTGGTGTAGTCGGTATCGTTGGCCCATGCCGTCAGGAGCGGCACGTTCTCGGCCAGGGAGATGGCCTTGAGCCTCCTCCTGCCGGGCGCGGCCGTGCCCTTCGCCAGGTCGCACACGAAGTGGGCCGATGTGGCGGATCCCCCTCCGTTCCCGAAGACCATCACCCTGCGCCCCGATCTCCAGGCCTTGAAGATGATGTCAGTGACCCTGCGGATCTCCTCGGGAGGGATCCTCATGACCAGGCTGCCGACTCCGTCCAGGTAGGAGCGGATCATTTCGAGCATGTCATCCTCCGATGATCTCGATGTACTTGTCGGACGAGTCCGAGAAGGCGGCCACCCTGCACCCCGGCATGACGAGCGTGTTCCGGAGCCTGGAGCCCTCTCCCACCAGGGCCCCCCCGAGCACGACGGAGTCCTCGATCCGGCAGTCCCTGCCTATCCTGGCTCCGCCGTCGATCCAGACCAGCCCTTCGATCAGGGTCCCCTCTCCTGTCGTCGCCGAAGGATCCACGACGTGCGGATTCGCTTCCAGCCCCGCCGCCCGCGGGATCCTTCCCCCGAGGACGTCACCGCACAGCGCGAGGAAGTCGGCCGGTGACTCCACAACCCTGCAATACCGGGCGAGGCACTCGGAATATAGGGCCGCGCCCGACTCCATCGCAGCGGCGAGGAATGCATGGGGGGACGAGAGGGCGCCCGCTCCTGCGCCGGCGGCCTCCCGGCCGACCAGCCAGACCCCGGAATCCCTCAGATTGGAGGCCTGATCGCTGCCGAAGGACGTGAGCCGCCCGTCGGGATCGCTCAGGAGGGGCCGGCCGGCTCCGGGTCGCGGATGGGCGACCACCAGCGCGCCGGCACGCCGGCTCGTCATCTCTTCGAGCAGTTCGGGCGCGTCGAAACTGCGTATCCCCGTGCCGTGGACGAGCAGGAAGGGATCTGACAGGCCTTCCGCAAACCCCGGGGCGATCCGCCCCTGCCGGATGATACCGCCCGGAACGGCGCGCTCCAGGATCGCCAGTTCGGCCTGCTCGATCGTGGCGCCTCCCGGCAGCCTGCTGCCGGGTCCGAAGAACCCCGGAGCCGCGGCCCAGTGAGGGACGTGGATGCAGTCCATCACGAGAGGGGCGTCGCGTATCTAATCAGGCCGTTGCCGAGGCCCGCGGCGGCCGACGCCCGGTAGAGGATCCTCCTGACCCCGAGGCGGAAGTATGCGAATCTGAAGGCCTGTTCGAGCGGCGATCCGGTTCGCACCGCGGGGGGCGAGACCCTGCCGCGGATCTCCCCGTAGTTGCCGGACTGCCTGGCGGTGACACGGAAGCCCCCCTTCGAGAGCACCGCCTCGAGCGTCCTGGGGCCGAAGAAGTAGAGGTGGGCCGGAATCGAATCCGGTCTTATGCCGCCGGTCCTCATGCCTCTGAGGACGGCCTGCAGCGCCTCCTCCCAGTGGGTCAGCTCCCAGGGGCACTGCACCACCAGCGTTCCTCCGGGTACGAGCAGTCCTGCGATGCGCGAGAGCGTGTCGAAGGGCCTGTGGAGGTGTTCGAGGACATCGAGGAGGAGCACCGCGTCGTACGAGCCGCGGGGGAGGGGGGCTCTCTCGACGGTGCCCGTGTGGACGCGGAGGCCGAAACGTTCGCGGGCGAATGATGACGACAGGGGGCTCACCTCGACGCCCTCCACATCCCAGCCGCGGCCCCGGAGATAGTCGAGGAGGAATCCGTGCGCGCATCCCACCTCGAGGAGCCTGCGCCCGGTCGTCACGTGCCTGCGGAGGTCCGACTCGCGCCTGGCGAACAGTCTCCCGAACACGTCGGCATGGCGCTCGAAGGTGTCGACATAGTCCCTGTAGCCTGTCGTTCCCGCGCTGTAGTACTCGCTCCCGTACAGTTCCGCGAGTGCCGACTCGCTCGGCCTCTCGGAGAGGTATACGAGCCCGCACACGGTACACCTCGCCACCGGCCACGTGTCCTGGACGCTGAGGATCGTGCGTTCCGCCGATCCGCACAGCATGCAGCACGTCTCCTCGCGCTCCAGCAGGTTCGGTTCCATAGCCCGCAACGTGTCGTGCAGGAAGGCTGCGGTCAACCCTTGACGGCACGCCCGGAATGGTTGACACTCATGGGTCGGGAACGCCTGGGGTGGTCACAATCGTATGCCGTGCAACACTAAGGGCTCCGGTATTGACACGGCGGCGGGCTTGACGGATGTTGCCGGATCGCACGAAAGGCATGCCCCGCCCGCCGGGCTCCCCCCGGGGGGAACCGGCGGAGCGTCCCGGGGTTATACGCCGAATGAATGGAACGGGTTTTCGGAAGGGCGGTGTCACTTGGCTACGAGGAGGACCGAGGGCAGATCCCTCGAACTCTATCTCCGTGAAATCGGGTGCAAGGAGACCCTGACCTCCGAGCAGGAGGCCGATCTGGCCAGGAGGATCCGCGCCGGCGAGCAGGCCGCGCTCAACCTCCTCACCGAGGCCAACCTGCGTTTCGTGGTCAGCATCGCCAAGCAGTACGCCAACCAGGGCGTGGCGCTGGAGGATCTGATCAACGAGGGCAACGTAGGCCTGATAAGGGCCGCCAAGGGCTTCGACGAGACGAAGGGCTGCAGGTTCATCACCTATGCCGTGTGGTGGATCAGGCAGGCCATACTGCAGGCCCTCGCCGAACAGTCGAGGATCGTCAGGCTCCCCCTGAACAGGGTGGGCGAGCTCTACAAGATGGGCCGCGCCACGCGCGAGCTCGGCCACACGCTCGGCCGCGACCCCACCACCGACGAGATCGCCAGGGAGCTCGACGTCTCCCGCGAGGAGGTGGAGGGCATGATGTCCATCCACAGCACCCACCTCTCGCTCGACAGCCCCGTATACGAGGGCAGCGACAAGACCTTCCAGGAGATGATCGCGAGCGACAACCAGATCTCTCCCGACGAGGCCGTCGTCCACGAGGCCATGAAGAAGAGCGTCGACCTGATGCTCGAGATCCTCGACCACCGTGAGAAGACCATCATCTGCCTCTTCTTCGGCATAGGCACCGACCGCAGGCACACTCTCGCCGAGATAGGCCGCACCATGGGCATCAGCCGCGAGAGGGTGAGGCAGCTCAAGAACAGGGCGATCAGCAAGCTGTACGAATCGGCCGACGGCAACACCCTGCTCCTGTTCCTGGGCTGATCCGTCCGGCGGCCCGATGCGCCTAGGCACGATCCACTGGGTCCCGTGGCGCTCCGGAAGGGGGCGCCCGGTCGTCCTCACCAGGCTGAGGCTCCAGCTGGCCGGACTGTTCGTCTCGCTGGCCATCTCGGGCCTCATCGGGGCGGCCTTCATGCTCGGGCGGGCCGCGGGTATGAGGCACGGTCTCACCGGGGCGGGACGTGACGAGGCCGTTCTCGAAGGGGAGATCTACCAGCTCAGCGAGCGGGTCGACGAACTCTCGGCGCGTCTGGTCGACATCGCCGAGAGGGAGGAGCGGATCATGCTCGCCGGCGCGGGCCTCAACATGGACTTCTCGTCCCTTCTCCCCGGTTCCGCCCTTTCCGACCCCGAATCCGAGCAGGAACTCTTCATGTACATCGACGACATCGACCTCAGGCTGGTCCTCGCGGAACGCCTGGCCGAAGCCGAGCTCGAAGCCTACGACTCACTGGCGGCCCACTTCCTCGAGATAACCGAGCAGCTGAGGCGGATCCCCTCCATCTGGCCGGCCGAGGGATACTACGTCAGCGACTTCGGGTCGCGCATAGACCCGTTCACGGGTGCCGTGCGAAGGCACCAGGGCATCGACATCGCCGAGGGAACAGGCACGCCGATCTACGCCCCGGCCGACGGTGTGGTGACCTTCTGCGGATGGACATCGGGCTACGGCCTCGAGGTCATCGTACGGCACACCGCGAGGATCTCCACGAGGTTCGCCCACTGCTCGTCCGTGTGCGTCACGGTGGGGCAGTCGGTCCGGAGGGGCGACCTGCTGTCGAGAATGGGCATGACCGGGAGGGCGGTCGGCCCGCACCTCCATTACGAGGTCCTCTGCGACGGCGTCCAGATAGACCCTGACGACTTCATCATCCGCACCGGCGCCAGGCAGTCGGTGTTCTGACGGGATGGGCCGCGGCTTCGACTCCCGGCTGTGGGACGAGTACGCCCCGTACTTCGACGCCGAGGAGGGAACCGTGTTCCCCGTCGACGCTCTCGAACTCCGGTTCTATGCCGAGATGCGCAACCGCTTCAGGGGAGACGCCCTCGAGATCGGCGCAGGCTGCGGACGGCTGGCGGGATCGCTCTACCTGCCGCCCCACCGGACGGTGGCTCTCGAGCCTTCGGCCGGGATGCTCGGGAGATGGCGCAGGGCCGATGCCTCCAGGGCCTCCCGGGTCATGGCGCTGGGGCAGGAGATGCCCTTCCGCGACGGATCCTTCAGACTCGTGACATTCCCCTACAACGGCCTGCACTGCCTCCCCGGCCCGGACGAGCGGATCGCGCTCCTCTCCGAGGCCGGGAGGCTTCTGGACAGGGGCGGCCGGCTCCTCCTGGAAACCTGCCCCGGCTTCTCGCGGAGGCCCGAGGATACCGACGCAGAGCGATACGACTTCCATGACGGCAGGCTCAGGCTGAGGCTTTCGGAGACCGTCAGGCGGAGCGCGGGCTCGATCAGCTTCCACATGAGGTACGACTCCGGAGACCGGCACGTCTCCGAACTCGATCTCGAACTCGCCCTGATACCGCCGGGTCTGCTCTCGGAGGAGCTGGCCCGTGCAGGCCTCGAGACCGTCGAACTCTGGGGCGACTACGACTGTTCGCCCTTCGATCCGTGCGGATCCCCCAGGATGCTCACGCTCGCATCCCGAAAGGACCGGGTATGATCCTTCTCCTCTCGGCCATCGCCATGTCCGTGACCGACCCCCGGACCCCCGCCGTCTCGCCCGACGGTTCGCGGGTCGTCGTAAGCTACCGGGGCGACCTCTGGGAGGTCTCCTCCTCGGGTGGCCTGATGCGCGATCTCACGCCCTGCGGGTCCTTCGAGAGCCTGCCGTGCTACTCGCCGGACGGGTCGACCCTCGCCTTCACCAGCGACCGTACGGGAGGCGGCGATGTCTACGCCATGCCGGCCGGAGGGGGCGAGGCCGTGCGGCTGACCTGGCACGGGGGCCTGGACGAGGCAGAGGGCTGGTCCGCCTCCGGCGACAGCGTCTACTTCATCTCCAGCCGGGAGGGTTTCGAGTCCTGGCTCTATTCGGTCCCTCTCTCGGGCGGCACTCCCGTTCCCGTGATCCGCGCCTCGCTGCTCGACGTCGCGAGAACCCCCCGGGGCCTCGCGGTCGTGACCGGCGTCACCCCCTGGTGGAGGAGGCATTACAGCGGTTCGGGCTCCAGGGACGTCTGGCTCCTGTCCGGTGACGGTGTCTGGACCAGGCTCCTCGACAGTCCGATCGACGAGCGGTGGCCGATGTGGAGCCCCGCCGGAGACGGCCTGGTCTTCGTCATGGAGGATTCCACGGGAGCCGCCAACCTCCACCTGCTCGCCGGAGACGGCTCCATACGCAGGCTGACGGGACTTCCCGGAGATGTGACCTTCCCCTCGATCACCGCCGACGGCTCGACCGTGCTGTTCGAATACGCAGGCGGGCTCTTCAGGGCCTCCTTCCCCTCATGGGAACCGGTGGAGATCGCGCTCGAGTGCGCAGCCGACCTCCAGGTGGCGCCCCTCTACGACCAATGGGCGGGGCCCTTCATCGATGCGTACGACCTCACCGGCGATTCCGGGACGGTCGCGCTCTGTTCGGGGGGGGAGATCTTCTGCGGAAGGCTCGCCGCCGAAGGGATCGAGGATGTCCGGAGGCTGACGGAAAGCCCGGGCAGGGAGGGATCCCCCGCATGGAGCCCCGACGGTACGATGCTCGCATACACGGTCGAGCGCGACGGGAGGTCCGACCTGGAGATCGCGGGGCCGGTGCTGGCCGAGAGCCTCTTCACCGGTTTCCGCCCGGTGCCCTCCCGGGTGCTCCCGGTTCCCGGCGGCACCGCACTGGGGCCCCGCTGGTCGCCCGACGGCTCCATGCTGGCCTATCTGGACAGGAACGCCTCGATCCGGGTCGTGGAACTCCCGACAGGAAGGGACTGGGAAGTCTGCCCCGCCAGGGACGTCATCCACGTCTCGTGGTCCCCCGACTGCGCATGGCTGGCCTTCAGCACCCCCGTGGAGGGGCACCTCGAGGACGTCTTCATCGTGCCCTCCGCGGGAGGCGAACCCGTGGACGTCAGCAGGCATTCCAACGACGACTTCCAGCCGACCTGGAGCTCCGACGGCAGGAGGCTTGTCTATGCAAGCAGGACCGACGGGGGCGACTACTCCCTGAGGCAGCTCTGGCTGACGCGGGAGGACTGGGAGGCCGACCCGGAAAGGCGTGAGGAACTCCTCGACGAGCCTGTGGAGACGGTCTCGATCGAGCTCGACGGCCTGCAGAGGCGCACGGAGACGCTCTGCACGGTGCAGGGCTACTACGACTTCTACGGCGCGTCGCCCGACTGCCGCTGGTTCGCCTTCAGGGGCTACGACCGGTCGGGCGGTTCCGACCTCTGGTCTGTGGACTGGAAGGGCGGGAACCTCGACAGGATCACTTCCAGCGGATGCGAGCCGTACCGCATCTCGATATCGGACGGCTACACCGCGTACTTCGTCGGCCTCGGGGGCAGCCTGCAGTGCGTCGACGTGTCCGGAGGCGCGGAGCGCTTCCTCGGCTGGAGGTGCAGGACCTCCGGCTCCGTATGGGATCTCCAGCGCCAGAAGTTCGACGAATGCTGGCGCCTCCTGCGCGACGGCTTCTACGACACGGACCTCCACGGGACCGACTGGGACAGCCTGCGCACGGCCTATCGCGACAGGGCGGCCGCATGTCTTTCCAACCCCGAGTTCAACGACGTCGTGAACCGCATGCTCGGCGAGCTGTCCGCCTCGCACCTCGGGATCTACGGCCCCTGGGAGTGGGATTCCTCGATGGATTCCGGGGAACTCGGGATAATCCCGGATCCTTCCTGGACGGGCGAGGGGATCAGGATCGACAGCGTGATCCCCTGGAGCCCGGCAGACGCCGATCCGGCCCGTCTCGTCCCGGGCGACGTGATCCTGAGCATCGACGGCATCCCGGTCGGGCCGGGCCTGAACCTCTACCGCGCCCTGTCGGGCACTGCCGGAGAAGAGGTCTCAGTCGAGGTCCGGAAGGCAGGCGGCCCGGACACCGTGATCGTCGAGCCCGTCACCCGCTGGGCGCTGGGCGGCCTCGTGTACGAGGCGCGTCTTGAGAGGAACAGGCGCATCGTCGACCGCCTCTCTGGAGGCAGGGTCGGCTATCTGCACATCCCCTCGATGGATGACGAATCCGTCGCCGGCTTCCTGGCGGACCTCCATGCCGAGGGGCTCGGCCGCGACGGGATGGTCGTGGACATCAGGGGCAACGGAGGCGGCAGCACCCACGACGAGATACTGAAGATGCTCGCAAGGCCCTCCTACCTGGTTTCGAGATCGAGAGGCGGCCTCGAGTCCCTCCAGCCCCTGGGGGTATGGCAGGGATCCCTCGCACTCCTGATCGACGAGACCTGCTTCTCCGACGCCGAGATCTTCCCTGCGGCGTGGAAGGAACTCGGCCTGGGCCCCGTTGTCGGCGCAGGCACGTTCGGCGGCGTAATCGGCACCGTCGACGTCGATCTGGTCGATGGTACGGGCTTCCGGATCCCTTCGAGCGGCTGGTTCACACTCTCGGGCGACAACCTCGAGAACCTCGGGGTGGAGCCCGACATCCCGGTTGCCGACATGCCGGGGGATGCAGCCGCCAATCTCGACAGACAGCTCGAGGAGGCCGTGCGGGCCATCCTTGCCGGTATGTGAGGGCGGCACCGGATGCAATCCGGTATGTTAGAGGGCGCGGCCGGGCCTGTGGCCCGTAAACCTCAAGAAAGGCAGTGATATGAGACACACCATCACGGTGATGCCCGGGGACGGCATCGGCAGGGCAGTGATGAAGGAGGCGCTCAAGGTGCTCGACGCCTCCGGCTTCGAGGCCGACTACGTCCACGGGGACATAGGCTGGGAGTTCTGGAAGGCCGAGGGCAACGCACTGCCGGACAGGACGATAGAGCTCCTCGAGAAGCATCCGGTGGCCCTCTTCGGTGCCATCACGTCCAAGCCCAAGTCGGCTGCGGATGCCGAGCTGTCTCCCGCCCTCAGGGACCAGGGCTGCGTCTACTACAGCCCGATCGTCTCCATGAGGCAGCACTTCGGCCTGGACATCTGCAAGCGGCCCTGCCGCTCCTTCATCGGCAATCCTCTCAACTTCGTCAGGCGCGGCCCCGGCGGTACCATCGAGGAGCCCGCGATCGACACGATGATCTTCAGGCAGAACACGGAAGGCCTCTATGGCGGAGTGGAATGGACAAACCCCCCCGACCAGGTCTACGACGCTCTGATGACGCACCCCAAGTTCAGGGCCAACTTCGCCTGGTGCCCGAGGCCCGAGCTCGCCGTCTCCACCAGGATATTCACCAGGAAGTACACCTCGAGGATCGTCCGCGAGGCCTTCGAGTACGCCAGGGCCAGGAGCATCGATACGGTCTACGTGTGCGAGAAGCCCAACGTGATACGCGAGACCTCCGGCATGATGCTCAAGGTCGCCCAGGACATGGCGAAGGCGGAGTACCCCGGCATCAGGGTGTCCGACGTGAACATCGACGCCATGACGATGTGGCTGACGAAGAACCCGGAGGACTACAGGGTGATCGTTTCCGGCAACATGTTCGGCGACATCGTGTCGGACGGCTTCGCCGGGCTCACGGGCGGGCTGGGCTTCGCCTGCAGCGCCAACATCGGCGAGAAGGTCGCAGTGTTCGAGCCCACGCACGGTTCGGCCCCGAAGTACGCCGACTATCCTGAATCCATCGTGAATCCCATCGCGATGATACTGTCCGCGTGCATGATGCTCGAGCACCTCGGCGACAACGCCAGGGCCGGCAGGATCATGAACGCCGTCAAGATGGTCATCTCCGAAGGCAGGGTGAAGACCTACGACATGCTCAAGCTGCGGGGCTGCCCGGAGGTTCTCTCACAGGGCGCCGCGAGCACTCCGGGGATGGGCGATGCTGTCGTGGAGGCTCTCGGGAGGGTCGACAAGTGAGGAACAAGGTCGAATCCCTGTTCAGCAGGCAGCTCGACAGGATCACCGATCCCGGGCTCCGCAGGGCGGCCGTGGATGTCTGGGTCGACGCGGCCACGGGCGGCGGGTGGTCGCCCGACGACCTCGAGCAGATCCCCTTCACGCTCCTGGCCAACAGCCACGGGATCAATCTGATCCAGCACACCCGGGCCGTCACCGAAGGCGCCCTCGCGCTCGCGGAGGCGATGAAGGGCGAGATGCAGCTGCCCTACTCGATAAACACGGACTGGCTGATCGTCGGCGGTCTCCTGCACGACGTGGGCAAGCTGCTCGAGTACGAGCGCGTCGACGGAACGATCAGGAAGAGCCGGAACGGCGCCTGTCTGCGGCATCCCGTCTCGGGTTCGATAGTGGCGGGCAGGGCCGGCCTGCCCCCCGAGATCATCAACATGATCGCCTGCCACGCGAAGGAGGGTGAGGGGGCGCCCAAGAGGATCGAGACCGTGCTGATCCACCAGGCCGATTTCGCCACCTTCGATCCCCTGCAGATGATGGACAAGGGTCTCCTGATCACATAGTCCGCGATGCGACGGGGGGGGGGGGGGGGGGGGGGGGGGGGGGGGGGCGGGGGGCGGGGGGGGCGGGG